>NZ_RZTC01000121.1:0-17446 GCF_004023165.1 Mesorhizobium sp. M7A.F.Ca.MR.176.00.0.0
GAACTCCCATCGCCAGCGGCACCGGGATCGGCAGCGGCAACAGAGGTGCGAGCCTCGGCAGCCAGCGATGCTCCTTTTCCACCTGCAGGGAATAGGCCGCGGCGCTTGGCAGCCGCACGGTCATCTCGTCGCCGAGATGAAAGGTTCTGTTGTCCCAGCCGCCAAACTCGACGGGCCTGACCGCAAGCTCCTTCCAACGGGGAAACTGCGTGGCGATCAATCGGCTGACAAGCGCTATGTCGATGTTCGGCTTGCTGGCCATCGAGCCTAGCGCGGAAACTCGAGCCCCATCTCGCGATAGCGCTCAGGGTCGTCGCCCCAGTTCTCGCGCACCTTGACGAACAGGAACAGGTGCACCTTCTGTTCGAGGATGCCCGCTATCTCCATGCGTGCCGCCTGGCCGATGGCGCGGATTGTCTCGCCCTTGTGGCCAAGAACGATCTTCTTCTGGCTGTCGCGCTCAACATAGATGGTCTGGTCGATGCGCACCGAGCCATCCGGCTTCTCTTCCCATTTCTCGGTCTCGATATGCGAGGAATAGGGCAGTTCCTGATGCAGCCTTAGATACAGCTTCTCGCGCGTGATCTCGGCCGCGAGCTGGCGCATCGGCAGGTCCGAGATCTGGTCTTCCGGATAGTACCAGGGGCCGACCGGTAGAGCCTCGGCCAGATAATCGAGCACGTCCTTGCAGCCGGAACCGGTCAGCGCCGACACCATGAAGGTGCGCTTGAACGGCACCCTTTCGTTCGCTGCCGCCGACAGAGCGAGCAGCGCTTCGTGCTTGACGCGGTCGACCTTGTTGAGGATCAGCACCATCGGCTGGCGCACATCCTTCAGCCGTTCGAGGATGGCGTCGGCGTCGCCCCTGATGCCGCGTTCGGCATCGATCAAAAGCAGCACGATGTCGGCGTCCTTGGCCCCGCCCCAGGCGGTGGTCACCATCGCCGTGTCGAGCCTCCGCTTCGGCTTGAAGATGCCGGGCGTGTCGACAAAAACGATCTGCGCATTGTCATGCGTGGCGATGCCGCGCACGATGGCGCGGGTCGTCTGCACCTTGTGGGTGACGATCGACACCTTGGCGCCCACCAATTGGTTGACCAGCGTCGACTTGCCCGCATTGGGCGCGCCGATCAGCGCGACAAAACCGGAATGCGTGGCGGCGGCTGCGGTCGCCGGCTCTTCGGTAGCGGTCATGCCGCACTCCCTTCACTGGAGGGTCGCGCGCCCTCCGATTTTTGGGCCGATGTGGTGGCCCAGACGCCTTCGCGCACAAGAAATGCCGAAGCCGCCGCTTCTTCGGCAACCCTGCGGGAGCCGCCAGTGCCGCTTATCGGCGCAAAACCGCGGACCTGCAAGGACACGGTGAAGACGGGCTGGTGGTCCGGGCCTTCGCGTTTTTCGATCACGTATTCGGGGCGTGCATCGCTGGTCTTGGCAATCCATTCCTGCAGATCGGATTTCGGATTGAGCGGCTTTGTGATCACCGTATTCGAGCGCGGTTCCCAGTAGCGCAGGACAAACCGCCGCGCGGCCTCGATGCCACCGTCAACGTAAACCGCCGCGATCAGGGCTTCGACCGCATCCGCCAGATAGTTTCCGCCCGAGCCACGCGACCGCATCTTCAAGGCAGAATCGGCGCGGACCAGATCCTCCAGCTGCATTTCGATGCCGATCTCGGAGCATGTCCGCGCATCGACCAGCGCATTGAAACGCGGCGCGATTTCACCTTCCGGCGCATCGGGAAATTTTTCGAAAAGCATATCGGCGACGACAAGCCCGAGCACGCGGTCGCCAAGAAATTCAAGACGCTGGTTGTTGGTGGCGGCCTTGACCGCACTGGAATGCGTCAAGGCGGTCTCGAGCAAGCGGATATCCTTAAAGACGTGGCCGGTCTTGGCTTTTACCAAACCGGCCAGAGTTTCGCCTGTCGGACGCTTCAAAGCCATCAATTGACGAAGTGGAACAGGCGCGAAGCGCGCATCAGCGACGGCCATTTCCAGATTTCGAGAGGGCTCGCCTTGCCGGCGATCGAGAAGAAAACAAGATTGGCGCGGCCAACCAGATTTTCCGCGGGAACGTAGCCGACGGTGAAACGGCTGTCGGCGGAATTGTCCCGGTTGTCGCCCATCATGAAATAGTGGCCGGGCGGCACATCGAATTCGCGGGTGTTGTCGCCGATCGAGTTCGAATTCAGGTCGAGCGTGTCGTAGCTGACGCCGTTGGGCAAGGTCTCACGATAGACATCGATCGGGCGCGATTCCTCGGTGATGTCGGGATTGTCGATCTGGCCTGTTTTCACGCGCGGCACGCCGACGCCGTTGATGAACAGCTGGCCGTCCTTGACCTGGATCTTGTCACCCGGCAGGCCGACAACGCGCTTGATGTAGTCGACGGACGGATCAGGCGGGAACTTGAACACCGCCACGTCGCCGCGCTTCGGCTCGGCGCCCCAGATGCGGCCCGAAAAGATGTCGGGGCCGAAAGGCAGCGAGTACCGCGAATAGCCATAGGACCATTTGGTGACGAACAGATAGTCGCCTTCAAGAAGCGTCGGCCGCATTGATCCCGACGGGATCGAAAAAGGCTGGAACAGCAGCGTGCGGATGACCAGGGCGAGCAAAAGCGCCTGGACGATGACGCTGACGGTCTCGCCAAGCCCGCCGGATTTCTTCTCGGATTTTTCAGCCACGCTCATGTCGTCCTCGATTGTGCGTTGGATGGTATAGAGTCTCGGCGCGCGCTGGGCAACGTCAATGCCGGTCGTCAGAGGCAATCAATGTGGCGCTTCTTCGACGGGCAGCGCCTCGATGATCACAAAGGCTTGAGCGAGCGGGAAATCATCCGTGATGGTGAGGTGGATTGCCGCCCGGTGGCCCTTTGGCAGGATTTTGTCCAGCCTGGCCTGCGCTCCTCCCGTCAGCGCCATGGTCGGCGCGCCACTGGGCAGGTTGACGACACCCATGTCGCGCCAGAACACCCCCTGCGCCAGACCGGTGCCCAGCGCCTTGGCGCAGGCCTCCTTGGCGGCGAAACGCTTGGCATAGGAGGCCGCGCGGGCGCCTCGATTGTCCGAACGTGCCTGTTCGACCTCGGTGTAGATTCTCTGGATGAAGCGCTGGCCGTGACGCTCCAGCGATTTCTCGATGCGTCTGATGTCGATCAGGTCGCTGCCGATGCCGATGATCATCGCGCGGTGGAACCGATGCTTGCGCCGGGATGGGACGATTGCGCATGCCGGCTTGCGCGCTCGGCCAGACGTTTGCGCCGCTGTTCGCGGAAAGCGTTCATGCCCCAGCGCGTGAGGGCGTAGAACAGCAGCCCGAAGGCGAGCCCGAGCGGAACCGCGCCTATCAGCATCGGTTCAAGGACCGGTTTCCACAATTGCGCGAAGGAGAGGTTGTGCAACATCTCGCCCAGATGTGCCGGCGGCCCATGCGTCGGCAAGCGGTCATGCAGGATGAGCTTGCCCGTTTCCCACGACGCCCCCCATAGCAACGGGAAGGTCAGGGGGTTGCCGAAAAAAACCGCGCCGAGAGCGGCCGCCACCAGATTGCCGGCGATCACCCAGCACAGGAGGGCAGCGATGATGAAATGGAAACCGACGGGAAAGAATGAAGCGAAGACCCCGGCTGCAACGCCGGCCGCCACCGCATGCGGTGTGGCCTTCAGCCGCAGGATGCGCTTGGAAAAATACTGAAGCGAGCGCGAAAATGAGCGGCGCGGCCAAAGGTAGGTACGCACCCGCTCGTAAAGGCCATCAGGCTTGCGGCGTCGAAAAAGCACTCTGTTCCCGTTCCACGGCTCCCGCAACGGCACCTTAGCCGGGCGTGGCAGCCACATCTTGCGCTTGACGATCACCCAATGGCAATCGCAAGCATGATATAACGACGCGCTGACAGAAGAACAACCAAGCACCGTCTGCCCGATGCGCACTCGTCGCCGCCCCTCGGGGTGGTTCTTGCTTCGAACATTGGACAATCGCGGCGAATTTAAGGAAAACTGGCAGTCGCTCTTTCGAAGAGCGCCGGCTACGGCAGGTATTCGCTGACCTCGACCAGATTGCCGTCCGGGTCGCGGAGATAGACCGACATCATCGGACCGCGGGCCCCGATACGTTCAACCGGACCGAGTTCCACCGCCACACCATTGGCCGCGAGCCGGGCACGGACCTCATCCAGTGGCCCGTCCGTGACCAGGCAGAAATCGCTCGAGCCCGGAGCCGGCGACTTCGCCTTCGGCTCGAAAGTGCGGCCGACCTCATGCACATTGATCTTATGGATACCGAAAGCCAGCGCCGTCGGCCGATCCGCCGCGTCGATGCGCTCAAACCCCAGCACGCGCTGGTAAAACTCACAGGTCACTTCCAGCGAAGCGACCGTCAGCACGAAATGATCGATGCCCGTGATCATTTCCAATTTGTCTTCACGCATGTCGCTTTCCCCAAAACCGCCGCACACTGTTGGGCGAAAAAAATGCCCCGTCAGATGTTGCGGCTGCCGGGCTTGATCGCCGGGATGGCGGCAAGCTCCGGCGGCAGCCGGTCGGCCGGATAGGCCGGGACCTCATACTCGGCAAGCGCGATGAGCGGCACACCGACATCGGTCTTGCCAGCCGAACGGTCGATGATGCAGGCGGCGGCCACTACCTCGGCGCCAAGATCGCGCAGGCACTCGATGGTCTCTCGGATCGACAGGCCAGTGGTGACGATGTCCTCGACGATGACGACACGCGAACCCCTGGCTATCTCGAAGCGGCGCAAGCGGAACTCGCCGCCTTCCCGCTCGACCCAGATCGCCGGCACGCGGAGATGGCGCGAGGTCTCGTAGGCTGGGATCAGCCCGCCGATCGCCGGGCCTACGACATAGTCGATCTTGCCAGGCACGCCTGCGCGGATTTTCTCCGCCAGCGCCTTGCACAGTAGCTCGGTCTTGTCGGCATGCATGAACACGCGCGCCTTCTGCAGGAAGACCGGACTGCGCAGGCCCGAGGTCAAAATGAAATGCCCTTCCAGAACAGCACCCGCCTCGCGGAAAATGCCCAGCACTTCATCGGTGTTCATTTCTGCCTCTTTTTGATTGACCATGACTTTGTCCGAAACCGGAGCATGATCTAGCCATTGACGCGTCTTGCGTCGCTGACGCTCGAATTGTCCTTGAGCTGCGACAGCAGCCGGTTGAGGTGCTTGAGATCCCAGACTTCGAGATCGATCAGCATTTCGGTGAAGTCGGGCGCAGTGCGCACCATCGACAGCGTATGGATATTGGCGTCGTTCGAGGCAACCACCTGCGCTATATCGGCGAGTGACCCCGGCGCGTTGATGGCGGTGACCGAGACACGCGCCGGAAAGCGTTCCTTGGTGCGCTCATCGATGTCCCAGCGCACGTCGATCCAGCGCTCGGGCTGGTCATCGAACGCCTGCAGCGCCGGCGACTGGATCGGATAGATGGTGATGCCGGTGCCCGGCTGGACGATGCCGACGATGCGATCGCCAGGCACTGCCCCTTCCGGCGCGAAACGCACCGGCAGATCGCCGCGCACGCCGCGAATCGGCACGGCGCCATCGCGTGGCTGGTCCTTGTCCTTGCGCGCGGCACGACCCGGAATCTGGAACAACATGCCGGCGGCATTGCGGATCTTCGACCAGCCCTCCTCGCGCGGCTTGGGGACGGCCGTAGTGACGCGCTCATCCTTGTAGTCAGGGAATACCGCCTTCATGACGTCGGTGGAGGCGAGCTCGCCGCGCCCGACGGAGGCCAGCACATCCTCGATGTCCTTGCGCGCCAGCCTGTGCAGCACCTGCTTCAGGCTCTCCTTGGTGAAGGTCTTGCCGGCACGCTCGAAGGCGCGTTCCAGGATGCGGATGCCGAGACCCGAATATTGCTTGCGGATGGCGTTCTTGGTGGCACGGCGGATGGCCGAGCGCGCCTTGCCGGTGACGACGACCGATTCCCATGCCGCCGGCGGCACCTGCGCCTTGGAGCGGATGATCTCGACCTCATCGCCGTTCTTCAGCTCCGTCATCAGCGGCATGATGCGGCCGTTGACCTTGGCACCGACGCAGGTGTCGCCGACATCGGTGTGCACCGCGTAGGCGAAATCGATCGGCGTCGCGCCGCGCGGCAGCGCAATCAACATGCCTTTCGGGGTGAAGCAGAACACCTGGTCCTGGAACAGCTCCAGCTTGGTATTTTCGAGGAAATCCTCGGGATTGTCGCCCTCGGCAAGCTGCTCGATGGTGCGCCGCAGCCAGGCGTAGGCGTTGGTTTCCTTCGAAATCGCGTGGGCGGCGCCATTCGTCTTGCCGCCGGTGTCCTTGTAGATCGAATGGGCAGCGACGCCGTATTCGGCGATCTTGTTCATCTCTCGGGTGCGGATTTGCAGCTCGACACGCTGGCGCGACGGGCCGACGATGGTGGTGTGGATCGACCGATAATCGTTCTGCTTCGGCGTCGAGATGTAGTCCTTGAAGCGGCCCGGCACCATCGACCACGCGGTGTGGATGGCGCCAAGCGCCCTGTAACAATCCTCGACCGTGTCGACGACGACGCGGAAGCCGAAAATATCCGAGAGCTGCTCGAAGGACAGCGCCTTGGCCTCCATCTTGCGGAACACCGACCACGGCTTCTTCTGCCGGCTCTTCACGCCGGCGTTGATCGCATGCTTCTCGAACAGCGTGGACAGCGCCTTTTCGATGTCCGTCAGCACGCCCTTGTTGCGCTCGAAGATTTCGGCAAGCCGTGCGGTGACGGCGCGATAGGCTTCCGGATTGATGAAGCGGAAGGCGATCTCTTCCAGCTCCTCGCGCATGCCTTGCATGCCCATGCGGCCGGCCAGCGGCGCGTAGATATCCATCGTCTCCTCGGCGATGCGCAGGCGCTTGGCCTCCGGCATGTGGTCGAGGGTGCGCATATTGTGCAGGCGGTCGGCGAGCTTGACCAGCAGCACGCGGACATCTTCTGAAATCGCCAGCAGAAGCTTTCTCAGGTTTTCCGCCTGCTCGGCCTTCTTCGAGACGAGATCGAGCTTCTTCAGCTTGGTCAGGCCCTCGACCAGCTTGCCCATTTCGGGGCCGAACAGATCGTCGATCTCGGCCCGTGTGGCGGTCGTGTCCTCGATCGTGTCGTGCAGCAGGGCGACCGCGATCGTCGCCTCGTCCATATGCATCTCGGTGAGGATGGCGGCGACTTCGAGCGGGTGCGAGAAATACGGGTCGCCGGAAGCGCGCTTCTGGTGGCCATGCTTCTGCATGGCATAGACATAGGCCTTGTTGAGCAACGCCTCGTTGACGTCAGGCTTGTAGCGCTGGACGCGCTCGACAAGCTCATACTGACGCATCATGGGCGGGATCTCGCAGCGGTGAAATGAATCATGCGCCGCACTGCTGTACGGCGCATGTCATAGATAGCCACGAAACTGCCAGGACGGAAGTGCCGGATGCTTGATCCAGGCTCTTAGTAGTCGTCGCTCTTTTCCGGTGGCACCAGACCCTCGATGCCGGCCAGGAGATCTTCCTCGGTCATGCGGTCGAAGGTGATGTTCTCCTCGGTGTCGTCGGCATCGGTGGCAGCAACGGCGGTGCCGGTCTGATCGGCAATCGCCTCGCCATCGGCCTCGGGCTCGTCGACCTCGACATGCTTCTGCAGCGAATGGATCAGATCTTCCTTGAGGTCGTCGGGCGACAGCGTCTCATCGGCGATCTCGCGCAGCGCCACGACCGGGTTCTTGTCGTTGTCACGCGGCACGGTGATCGGCGCGCCCTGGCTGATCTGCCGGGCACGGTGGCCGGCAAGCAGCACCAGTTCGAAGCGGTTGTCGACCTTGTCGATGCAATCTTCAACGGTTACGCGGGCCATGGATTGCCCCTTTCATGCGATGGATTTGATGGAAAACAGGCGCGGTCCATAACCCGAACGCCGCCAAAATACAAGCATCATGGCAATGGCCGGGCTGCAGGGCGCCCAATCCTTCGTTGAAACACCCGATTCGGCAAAAACTGGCTGTGCTTATGTGTTCGGCGTCCCGATCACAATTGCTTGCAGTGCCGCACGCGCCCTTGGATTGCCGTGAATCTGGCGCTATCTCGGATGGCGTGGAGGTCAGCCGGTTTATTATGAGCCTGACCGAACGTCGCTATCGCATTTCGTTTAGACGGCCGTTTATTTCGAGAAGGAATATTTTCCATGTTCGACCCTCGTGAAAAAATCGCCCTATTCATCGACGGCGCCAATCTCTATGCGACGTCGCGCGCGCTCGGCTTCGACATCGACTATCGCAAGCTCCTGTCGAGCTTCCAGAAACGTGGCTATCTCCTGCGCGCCTATTATTACACGGCGCTGGTCGAGGATCAGGAATACTCCTCGATCCGACCGCTGATCGACTGGCTCGACTATAACGGCTTCAAGGTGGTCACCAAGCCGGCCAAGGAATTCACCGACTCGACCGGCCGCCGCAAGATCAAGGGCAATATGGACATCGAGCTGACGGTCGATGCGCTGGAGCTCGCCGATGTCGTCGACCACTATGTCATCTTTTCCGGCGACGGCGATTTCCGCACGCTGGTCGAGGCGCTGCAGCGGCGCGGCCGCAAGGTGTCCATCGTCTCGACCATGGCCTCGCAGCCGCCGATGATCTCCGACGATCTGCGCCGCCAGGCCGACCATTTCATTGACCTGACGACCTTGAAGAACGACGTTGGCCGCGATCCGTCCGAGCGGCCGGTGCGCAGGCCCGAGCCGGCCGAAGTCGACGAGGATGATTACTGAGGCCGGTCGCCTTGACCGCCCTTTGCGCCTCAGAGCCTAGTCGCGACTGCCCGCTCTGCCCGCGGCTGCACGACTTCATCGCCGAGTGGCGGCAGCGCGAACCATCCTGGTTCAATGCGCCGGTGCCGACTTTCCTGCCCTCGGAAGGTGACGCGACGGTCCAACTGCTGATCGTCGGGCTGGCGCCCGGCCTTCGCGGTGCCAACCGAACGGGCCGCCCGTTCACCGGCGACTATGCCGGCGACCTGCTCTACTCGACACTGATTTCGCACGGTTTTGCACGCGGCGAATTCAAGGCCAGACCCGACGACGGATTGGAGCTTGTCGGCACGGCGATCACCAATGCCGTGCGCTGCGTGCCGCCCGAGAACAAGCCGGTGGGCGCCGAGATTGCCACCTGCCGGACATTCCTGGTGCCGACGATCGCCCGGTTCCCTAATTTGCGCGCCGTGCTGGCACTGGGATCGATCGCGCATCAGTCGACGGTGCGGGCGCTGGGTGGGCGCGTCGCCGCCTACCCGTTCAAGCATGGCGGGCAGCTGCCGGCCGGTGGCGTCACGCTGTTTTCGAGCTATCACTGCTCACGCTACAACACCAATACCGGCGTGCTGACCGAGGCAATGTTCTTCAGCGTTTTCAGCCAGATAGCGGAATTCTTGCGGACATAGAGGAATGTTTTTGCAGTAATTAGAGCTGGTGTCCGCCAGACATCAACTCAGCGCGGCGGTGCATTCAGCGCATCCAACACGGCCGGCCCACCCTGCAGCACATTCAGGTCGACATCGCCAATGATGCCGTCAACGCGACCCCTGTTGTGGTACTGCCAGTAGACCCAGTCGTCGCGATCCGGCTCCAGGAGCAATGAGCGGAGCCAGAGCGGACGGGCAGCAATGCGCTCTGCATACGCTTCCGCTGCGTCGTCGGTCAGATAGACCACCGCCGGCTTGCCGAACGCCGCCTCGACTGGAGCGAGGAACGCGGCCAGTTCGGCGTTCAATTGTTCGGGCGTCGGCCGCTGCGGGCAGTTGCCGTCGAATTCGATATCGACCACGGGTGGCAGCAGGGGCTGATCGTGCGGCACCACCGAGATGAAATTCTTCGCCTGGTCCGCACCCGGCCGGCAAAAGGTGAAAAAGTGATAGGCGCCGACGGCGAGACCGGCGGCCCGGGCATCTTCCAGATTCCGTGCGAAAGCATCATCGACATGATCGCCGCCTTCGGTCGCCTTGATGACGGCAAAGGCGACATCGTCGGCGGCTACGCGCCGCCAATCGATCTGGCCCTGATGATGGGAGACGTCGATGCCCCTGACCGGATATTTATCGCGATCCGGCGAGAATGACCTGAAATAGAGATAGCCGCCTGCTGCGAGGAAACACAACAAGACCAGGCTGGCCAAACCAAAGAGAACAATCCGGTTCTTCAAGCGAATGGCCCCGCCTACCCACGCTCTTTTAACAGCCGGCCCTTCTCGCGCGACCAATCGCGCTGCTTCTCGGATTCGCGCTTGTCGTGCAGTTTCTTGCCGCGGCCGACAGCGAGCAGCAGCTTGGCGCGGCCCTGGTCGTTGAAATAGATTTTCAGCGGCACCAGTGTCATGCCTTCGCGGTCGACACTCTGTGACAGTTTCGCCATCTCGCGCTTGTTGAGCAGCAGCTTGCGGCGCCGCCGCGGCTCATGGTTGAAGCGGTTGGCCTGCAGATATTCCGGCAGATAGGAATTGATCAGCCAGATCTCGCCACCTTCGACCGAGGCATAGCTGTCCTGGATGTTGGCCTGGCCCTGGCGCAGCGACTTGACCTCGGTGCCGGTCAGCACCAGACCGGCCTCGACCGTGTCAAGCACCTCATAGGAAAACCGCGCCTTACGGTTTTCCGAAACGGTCTTGTTGTTGGGATCGGCTTTTCTGACTTGATTCATGATGTGGAGAGGTGGCGCCTCATCCCTAATTAATCAAGCCGGCGTGCTTCATAGCCGCATCGATCTTGTCGGCAGTCGACTGTTCGATCGTCACCAGCGGCGAGCGCAGCACGTTTTCGACCTTGCCTAGCTTCGACAGCGCATATTTGGCGCCGGAAACGCCAGGCTCGATGAAGATCGCCTTGTGCAGCGGCAGCAGGCGATCCTGCAGATCCAGCGCCCTGACGCTGTCGCCGGCAAGCGTTGCCTCCTGGAATTCGGCGCAGAGCCGCGGCGCGACGTTCGACGTCACCGAAATACAGCCGACGCCGCCATGGGCGTTGAAGCCGAGCGCCGAAGCGTCCTCGCCCGAGAGCTGGATGAAATCCTTGCCGCACGTGGCGCGCTGCTCGGAGACCCGTTCGACCTTGCCGGTGGCATCCTTGACGCCGACAATATTCTTGAAGTCGTGCGCGAGCCGCCCCATCGTCTCCGGCATCATGTCGATGACCGAGCGCGGCGGGATGTTGTAGATGATGATCGGCAGCTTGGTCGCCTTGGCGACCGCCGCGAAATGCTCGTAAAGACCGCGCTGTGTCGGCCTGTTGTAGTAGGGCGTGACGACGAGGGCGGCATCGGCGCCGGCCTTCTCGGCATACTGCACGAGGCCGACTGCTTCCTCGGTGTTGTTGGAGCCGGCGCCGGCGACGACCGGAACGCGGCCCTTGGCCACCTCGATACACACCTTGACGACCTGGCGGTGCTCGTCATGCGACAGCGTCGGCGACTCGCCGGTGGTGCCGACCGGCACCAGGCCCGTCGTGCCCTCTGAGAGTTGCCATTCGACGAACGCGCGAAAGGCTTTCTCGTCGAAACGCCCGCTCTTTTCGAACGGTGTCACGAGCGCAGTAAGCGAGCCTCTCAGCATGTCGTCCAACTCCTTGGCACTTCTGGTGTTTTGTGTCGGTGTTTGTGGTCGCGCCTTCTAACCGAAAGCGAAGCGGCGCACCATAGTCTCGACATGGTTGCGCGGCAAGCATTGCCATGGTGCCAGCAAGCGCAATTCGAACAGCCTCGCTAACCCTTTGTTTACGGGCTCTTCACGACCTAAGTTTAGGCTTCGAGGCATCTTCGCCAGCCTGTGGAATGCCAGGACAAGGAAAGACTTAAGGATCATGCCGGGCGGTCGGCCTCACCTTTTCGCGCTGCTTGGCGCCACGCTCGCGCTGATGCCGGGCATGGCGATCAGCGGTAGCGTGGACGTACGGGTCACCTCAGCCATTCCGATGCCAGGCGCGGCAATTGCGCTGCCAGACCTGCAGGATAGGACGCGACAGGCGCCCTTGCCTGACGTCGCCCCCCTGAAAAGCGGGCTGGATGCGTTGGCGGCGGGCGATAGTCCCCGCGCTCGTGGAGTGCGCAATGCCCTTCCGGCTCAGTCGCTCGACCAGCATATCCTTGCCTGGGCGATCGCGCTTTATGGCGGCGACAAGGTTCCGAGCGGCGATATCACTGCTGCGGCCAAGATGCTGCCCAATTGGCCGGGCACCGTCGCCCTGCGCAGGAACAGCGAGCGCGCACTCTATCGCGAGAACCCTGCCCCCGACATCGTTATCAGGGCGTTCGACGGCAGCCAGCCGCAGACATTCGAAGGCGTGATGGTTCTTGCCCGCGCCTATGTGGCGTCAGGCAATATCAAGGCGGCACGTTCGGTGCTGTCGCCCTTCTGGCGCACCGCGATCCTGGAGGCTAGGGACGAGGCGGCGCTGATCAAGGAATTCGGCAGCTTGATCCCGGCCACCGACCACCGTTTTCGCATGGAGCGCATGTTCTATGCCGACCGCGCGAATTCCGCCTTGCGCGTCGCCGGCCTGGCCGGCGCCCAGCAACTCGCCGAGGCCTGGGCGGCGGCCGACAAAGGCGACAAGAACGCGCCCAAGCTGCTGAAGGCCGTGCCGGCAATGCAACGTTCGGCCGGCTACTTCTTCGCGCAGGCCGAATATCTGCGCAAGCAGGAGGATTTTGCCGGGGCCGCCGCCATTGTGATGCAGGCGCCGACAGATCGCGACGCTCTCGTCGATCCGGATGCCTGGTGGGTCGAGCGCCGGGTGTTGTCGCGCGAACTGGTAGACCAGGGCGACATGAAGACCGCGTACAAGATCGTCGCCACACACGCCGCCGAAAGTGCCGCCAATGCGGCAGACGCCGAATTCCATGCTGGCTGGTATGCGCTGCGCGGCCTGAACGACCCAAAAACCGCGGCCAGTCATTTCGCTCGCATCGCGGACCTCGCCCAGGGGCCGATGACGCTGTCGCGCGCCTATTACTGGCTCGGCCGTGCCGCGGAAGTCGGTGGTCCGGGCAATGCAAAGGACTATTTTGCGCGCGCCGCTGCCTATGGCACGACATTCTACGGTCAGCTTGCCGCCGAACGCGTGGGCCGGCAGGCGCTGAACATCGCCTACCCCTCGCCAAGTGCAGCCGACCGGCAGAATTTTGCCGGCCGCGAGGCCGTCAGCGCCATCAAGCGGCTGCAGGAGGCGGGCTACGACCGCTATGCCGAGACGCTCTATCGCGACCTTGCCGGGCAGTTGACCAGTCCGGGCGAACTGGCGCTGCTGGCTGTCCTTGCGGAAAAGCAAGGGAACCATTTCATGGCGCTGAAAATCGGCAAGATCGCCGGGGCGCGTGGCATCGATGTCGGCGCATTGTCGCATCCGCTCGGCGTCATTCCCGATTCGGCCGACATTTCCGGCTCGGGCAAGGCCCTGGCCTATGCGATCGCCCGTCAGGAAAGCGAATTCAACATCGGCGCCGTGTCCAGCGCCGGCGCGCGCGGGCTGCTACAGCTGATGCCGGGAACCGCAAGGCAACTGGCGAAGAAGGCCGGGCTGCAGTTTTCGCAAACACGGCTGACCACCGATGCCGGCTACAATGCGACGCTTGGCTCAGCCTTCCTCGGCGAACAGCTCGATCGCTTCAACGGCTCCTACGTGCTGACCTTCGCCGGCTACAACGCCGGCCCCAACCGAGCCAGCCAGTGGGTGGCCAGATATGGCGACCCGCGCGGCAAGGACATCGACGCGGTCGTCGACTGGATCGAGCGGATTCCCTATACGGAAACAAGGAGTTACGTTCAGCGCGTGATGGAGAATTACGAGGTCTACAAGATGCGTATTTCGGGCAAATACGACATTGTCGGGGATCTGGTGAACGGGCGGAGTTGAGGCTTCTGTCCTTCTCCCCTTGTGGGAGAAGGTGTCGCCGAAGGCCACGGATGAGGGGGGTTCCAGGGAACGCCAACGCCTCACTTCGCTGGAACACCCCTCATCCGTCTCGGCGCTAGCGCGCCGATTCACCTTCTCCCACAAGGGGAGAAGGCAAGAGCGCCTTTCATTTGACCATCCCTGCCCTCGCCTGTAGCTGTCCAAATCGGTACAGCGAGATCGAACATTCCGATGGCAAGCAAGCAAAATTTCTCCGACTTCTTCTACAGTGCACCGGATGGGCTAAAACTTCATGCGCGCATCTACGGTGAGGCCAATAGCGGACCCTGGCCGGTTGTCTGCCTGCCTGGCCTGACCCGCAACGCCAGGGATTTTCACGAGCTGGCGCTCTATCTGTCGACGGATGCGGCAACTCCGCGCAAGGTAATCGCCTTCGACTACCGTGGGCGCGGGCAGTCAGCCTATGATCCCGACGCCAAAAACTACAATGTCGGCGTGGAGGCTGGCGACATCCTGGCCGGGCTGACGGCGTTGAACATCGGAGAAGCGGCCTTCATCGGCACCTCGCGCGGCGGGCTGATCATCCATGTGCTCGGGATGATGCGGCCATCGGTCCTGAAAGCCATTGTTTTCAACGACATCGGGCCGGTGATCGAGGCGGCCGGACTTGCCCATATCCAGTCTTATCTCGAGCGCGACCCGGCACCGAAAACCCGCCCACAGGCAATTGCCGCCCAGCGCAGCGTGCATGACGAAGACTTCCCCGCCCTTGCCGGCGCCGACTGGGACCGGATGATATGGGCTCTCTACCGCGAAACGGATGATGGGCTGATGCCGGATTTCGATCCGAAGCTGGTGGATACCGTGGCGAGCCTCGATCTGACGCAGAAGCTGCCTGATCTATGGCCTCAATTCGAGGCGTTGGCCGCCATCCCGTTGCTCGCCATACGTGGTGCCAATTCGAGATTGCTGTCCATAGATTCGCTCAAGCAGATGAGAGAGCGCCATTCCGTGATGGAGGCGATCACTGTCGAGGGCCAGGGCCATGCGCCATTCCTCGAGACCGGCAGCCTACCGGGCGACATAGCCGCTTTTCTCGATCAAGCCGAGCGGAAGAATATCCTGAAGTAAATCCCATGACCAAACAAGGTCACGGGATAGCCATGATAGTATAGGTGGGGATTCTTTAGCCTACTTGGCTTTTGAACTTTTCCGAGTCGCTTTCGGCGACTCCTTTGCGGCGGCGGCTGCCTCGTCCTTCTTTTTCCGCCCTGCCGTCGGCGACGAAGGCGTCGTCATAGGCGAAGAAAACATGGAGCCTTCAGCGCGATTGCCGCCCGGCTGAGTCGATCGAGGTGTTTCCAGCACGATGACGCAGCCATCGAGATCGTTGGTGGCCAGATGCGCGTAGCGCATGGTCATCGACAGCGTCTGGTGGCCGAGCCACATCTGCACGCGCCTGATGTCGATGCCGCCCTGGACAAGACGCGAGGCGCAGGTATGGCGCAGTATGTGCGGCACCACCTGATCGTCGGCGCCGAGGCCGACTTCGGCCTTTGCGTCGTTCCAGATGGCACGAAACTGTGCCTGGCTGAGCTTGGTGAACGGTCCCTTGGGCCGGCGACCCTCAGCGGGAGGCAGCTTGATGACCTCCTTGACCCGCTCGGTCATCGGGATGGTGCGGCTGCGGCCGGATTTGGTGATCCAGAAACTGACGCGATGCTCCTGGATATCGTTCCAGATCAGCCCAAGCGCCTCGCCGAGACGGCATCCGGTGTCGACCAGGAAGACGGAAAGTCTGTAGGCATCCTCGCTGCGGCTCTTGATGGCGGCGAACAGGCGCGCCTCTTCATCCCTTTCGAGGAAGCGAATCCGACCCGCCCGCTCCTTCTGGCGGCGGAACTCGGGCAGGCTGTGGATATCTCCCATCTTGTGAGCCTTGCGCAGCAGTTTGCTGAGGGCAGCCATCTTTCGATTGATGGTTGCGTTGCTGTTGCCGCGCTGGCGCAAGGTGCCGATAAGGTTGTCCAGGGTACTTTGGTCAAAGGCGCTGAAACGCTCCCCAAGGAGGATCTCGTCTATCTCGCCGATGAACGAGCTGACATTATACTTATGCCGCCCATCATCCCATAATATGTCCCGATATGCTGAAAAAAGATCTCCAACCCGATGCGATTTTACTTCTCTAATCTTGTTGTAAGTGTATCGAATCTTCGGACTTTGAGAAGAAAACATCGAAAAATGATCAGAGGACTCACCCTCTTGAATCGCTTCGTTCGTCATCATTTGCCACACCCCCGAGTGGGATAGGTCAGCCCTACCCGCTTGGAAGCGTCCTTTCAAGAGATTTAATCACGCAGTTGTGATTTCATCCGCCCATCAGCGGATCCCACGAAACCACCCCACGGATTCATTCAGCTACCGTTCCCCCATCCTTCTGTTTGCCTTGATCCAGTCACGAAACAAAAACAGCCCGGGCGTTGTGCGCCCGGGCTGGATTTTACCTGTAAGGAACCAGCCCTTAGAACGAGCGCTGGAAGCGGAGGAGACCGCCGATGCTGCTGTCATCGTCAGCGCCGGTCCAGTTGGAGGCCGGGAAGCTGCCCGCATTGACGTAGTCGACTTCGGCTGTGACCGTGAAGCCGGGAACGACGTCATAGGCGATGTTCGCCGCGATGCCGAGGTTCTCGTCTTCGTCATACGAGATCTGGGTGTTGAACGAGGTCTTCTCGTTGAACTTGTAGGTGCCACCGCCCCAGATCGCCCAGTTGCCGCCCCACTGCTTGTAGAAGCCGCGACCGCCAGCCGGGACATGCCAGGTCGGGTCGGAGAGGTTGTCATCGGTGCCGTAACCGCCCATGACCCACAGCTGTATGGCGTCAGAGACGTTGACATCCAAACGAACCTTGCCAGCGACTTCTTCGTAGTTGCTGTCATAAGCGACAACACCCGAGATGCCGCCCCAGCCCTGCGTCCACTTCAGGCCGCCGACGACATGCGGAACATAGCTGTCGATGGTGCCCTTCACGCCCGAGCCTTCTTCGAGAGAGAGAACGGCCGAGAAGCCGTTGCCAGCGTCGAAGTAGTACTGGATCACGTTGGTGTCAAAATCGCCGTAGGGAACCAGCGTATCGTTGATGACGTTGCCAGCGTAGCCGGTGAACGTGTTGAAGGCCGATTCGTCCTTACCGACGCGGAGACCACCGAGCTGGATCCAGGCGAAGTTCAGCGAGACATTCTTGTTACCGGCAGCGTTCGGAGCAAAGGTAGGGTTGCCGAGGGCGTCAACGCCATCCTGGACCGCAAAGCCTTGGCGATTGCCGAAGTTGAAGCGGGTCTCGGTGTAGGTCTTCAAGGTGCCGAGTTCGGTTTCCTGGCCGGTCCAGGTCTTCAGCGTGAAGCGGGCATTCTTGTACCAGGTGTCCTGCTCGTCGCCGTCCTCGTGGTCGCCTGACGTTGCACCGGTGAACGCGCCGACGTCGCCAGCGCCGATGTCGTAACGCACATAGCCGCCGATGCGCAGGCAGGTTTCGGTGCCGGGGATGTAGAAGTAGCCAG
>NZ_RZTC01000122.1:0-17018 GCF_004023165.1 Mesorhizobium sp. M7A.F.Ca.MR.176.00.0.0
GGGTTAGGGTGGGGTCCTTCTTCGCAAGAACCCATATGCGATAGCCCTGCCCGCAAGGGGGGAGATGGCGGCTTCGCGCCGGATCGCCTCTTCAACATTATTCAACGCAGGAAATTGGCGAAAGCGAAGGTAACATCCGATCTTCCCCCTTGAGGGGGAGATGTCCGGCAGGACAGAGGGGGGGCCAAGGATCGCCGATGCCGCCCTGTTCGCGCAGAAGCTACTGAACCGCGCCGACCAGAACCTGCTGGCCACCGCGGATCGAGACCCAGCGGCCGGTGTTGTCGATCGCCTGCCGCTTGAGGAAGCGGTAACCGGTCGCGTCCCATGGCTTGACCTTGTCGGTCAGATTGTCGAGCACATAGTCGCCCTCGTCGGTGCGCACCGTCAGCACGGCGTGGCCCTCGCCGTCGGGCTTGCGCACGACGGTGATCAGAAGATCGGCAAGCGATATGCTCATGCGCGAAAGCTGACGCCGCTTTTCCAGCACATAGTCCTCGCAATCGCCGACGCCATTGTCGGGATAGGCCCAGACCTCGTCCTTGCCGTAGATGTCCATGTCGCTCATAGGCTTGACGGCGGCATTGACCCTGGCGGTGACATTGAGGAGTTTGCGCATCAGCCCGTCGCTCATCGGAGCCGGCGCAAGATTGGTCGGGCGGATCGAGCACTCGCTCGGATGCAGCTTGCAGAAATCATAGTGGCCGATCGGCTGCGAGGTGAGACCCCCGGTCGCCATCGCTCCACCCGCCAAAGCCGGTGCCACCCAGCCCGCCGTCACTGCCAGCCCGGCCGCCACATACACGCGCAGCCGTTGCGCCATCGATGAGGAAATCATTGTCCCCGCTCACCCTTTGTTATTAACGAAAGGTTAAGGGGGATTTACAGTCCGTGTCAATTACGACGACGGTCGGATTGTCGGCATGGTTACCCGAGGGGCTGGACAGCGGCACTTGTGCAACAGAATCGGCCAGCCAGCCGGCTTTTACCGGTCAATCTCACGGTTTGTCGCCGTTAAGCTTGGTTCTATGCAGGTCATCGTCCAAAAATCCGCAATTTGGGCGACTTGCATTATCTCTTGGCGGCGCGGACCAGCTTCGGTTTCACCGCGACACGCTCCTGGCGGCCATAGCTGGTGATGAAGTCGACGATGCGCGGCACGATTTCGGAACGGAAGCGCGAACCGTTGAACACGCCGTAATGGCCAACCGCCGGCTGCATGTAGTGGGCATGCCGCTCAGCCGGGATATTGGGGCACAGATCATGCGCCGCCTTGGTCTGGCCAAGGCCCGATATGTCGTCGTTTTCGCCTTCGACCGTGAACAGCGCGACGTTGCGGATCGCCGACGGATCGATCCTGGTGCCGCGATGCGTCATCTCGCCCTTGGGCAAGGCCTGGCGCACGAAGACCGTGTCGACGGTCTGCAGATAAAACTCCGCCGTCAGGTCCATGACAGCAAGGTACTCGTCGTAGAAATCGCGGTGCTTCTCGGCATTGTCGCCATCATGCTTCACCAGATGCATGAAGAAGTCCTTGTGGGCGATGATGTGGCGGTCGAGGTTCATGCTCATGAAGCCGGACAGCTGCAGGAAGCCTGGATAGACCTCGCGGCCGAAGCCCGGCACCGGCCAGGGCGCATGCATCACGACATTGTCGCGGAACCAGTCGATGCCCTTTTCCTGCGCCAGCAGATTGACCGCGGTCGGATTGCTGCGGGTGTCGATCGGGCCGCCCATCAAGGTCATGGTCGAGGGCACGAAGGGGTCGCCCTTCGTTTCCATCAGCGCCACGGCGGCCAGCACCGGCACCGAAGGCTGGCACACCGCCATCACATGCGTGTCCGGCCCCAGCGTGTGCAGCATGTCGATGACGTAATCGATGTAGTCGTCGAGATCGAATTGGCCGTCGGCAAGCGGCACCATGCGGGCATCGACCCAGTCGGTGATGTGCACGTCGGCATAGGGCAGCATCGCTTCGACCGTGCCGCGCAGCAGCGTCGCATAATGGCCCGACATCGGCGCCACGATCAGAAGCTTCGGATCGGGCTTGCGCCCGGCGGGCACGGCACGCTCGAAGCGGACGAGATTGCAGAACGGCTTCGACCAGACGGTCTTCTCGGTGACCTCGACGCTCTTCCAGTCGACCACGGTCTTGCTCAGGCCGAAGGCCGGCTTGCCGTAGCGGCGCGTGGTGCGCTCGAACAGTTCGGCCGTCGCCGCGATCGAACGGCCCCATTGCGTGTGGGAAAACGGATTGAGCGGATTGGAATAGAACATCCGCACCGCGTCGGCATAGAGGCGCGCGGGCTGCAAGGCGGCGTGGTTCATTTCATAGAGCTGGTAGAACATCGAGAACCCCGCTGCTGCCTGCGACCGAAGGGACGACAAGCAGCGCCGAGCCCTAGATGTCTCGCGGGGAAGTTAACAACTAATTGCTGCGATGCAATACGTCACGCTGCGTGACCAATGCTTCTTTGGTTCAAGGCCATGGAAATCGGGGCCGAATGGCGCCAGCCGGCTCAGTGTGCGGCTGCGAAATGTGTAGGTAGTGTGTCCGGCCCCTTTGCCGGACACAGGCAGCTCTAGACGCGCGCCATGCACACGGAAGTGTGGCCCGAGCCGATGAAGCCGAGCTGGCCGGCGGCACCCTTCGACAGGTCGAGCACGCGCCCCTTGATGAACGGACCGCGATCGTTGATGCGCACGACGACGCTGCGGCCGTTGTTCTTGTTGGTCACCTTGAGCTTGGTGCCGAAAGGCAAGGTGCGATGCGCGGCGGTCAGCGCCGACGGGTTCATGCGCTCGCCCGAGGCGGTCTTGGAGTGCAGCGCGTACCACGAGGCGCGGCCGCACTGGGCGGCGGCGGTCGCCGAAGAAGCGCCGACCATCAGGCCAGCAGCGATCGTTACCGCGACAAGCGCGGTCTGTTTTGGGCTCTTCATATTTGGGGGATGGCTCCGTTTTTGACAGACCCCAGCCGTTAGGTGCCAAATAAGGCGCGAAATGCGGCAGTGATCTGGCGGTTCCGTGGCAATGGCACACGTTTGGAGTCGCTGGGTAACAGTCTGTCAGGGATTTTCCGGCACGCGATGGTCAATCAATGATGATCTTTGTGCTGCGGTCAGACGTCCGTTTGACAAGATCGAACATTAATATCCAAGTAGAGACCGGCATGGTCGGGCCACTTCCTTTGGCTCTTTTATCGCGGCCCCGATGCTCCAACCAATCGACTTCGAAAGCGAGATCCGGCAATGAGGCTGACCAAAAATCTTCTGGCGTTGATTGCCCTTGCCATCGGCGCGCTGTGGTCGCTGCAAGGCGTCGGCGTTGTCGGCGGCAGCTTCATGACCGGCCAGTCGCAATGGCTGTATATCGGTGTCGTCACCATGCTGGTCGGGCTGGGGGGATTGGTGTGGGCGAACCGTTCTCGAGGGTGAGCTTCGAAGAAAGGTCGACCCCCACTCCGTCGAGCTTCGCTCGCCACCTCTCCCCCGACGACGGGTGAGAGGAAAGGCGCGAGCTTGCCGACCTAGCTCCCTTCCTCTCCCTCCGGAGGGGGGAGAGGTGGCTCGGCGAAGCCGAGACGGAGTTGGGGGTCGGCGCTCGTCGAGCGCGCTGCCGCCACAAGACGGCCATACCGCGGCGAGCAAGAAAACTGTCGCCCATGCTGTCGGTCGATTCTGTTACCTATCTATCCGGTTCAGACAGAATGCCGCCCCCGACAGACCTACCCGAACAGCCGATCCAGAATCTTGCCTTCCAGCCGCGCAAGCTCGACCGAACCGCGCCGGCGCGGCCGTTCGACCGGGACATCCAGATCAAGCGCGATCCGGCCTTCGCTGATCACCACGACCCGATCGGCCAGCGCCACTGCCTCGGCGACATCATGCGTGACCAGCACGGCGGTGAACTTCTGCGCGAGCCAGATTCGTTCCAGAAGCTGCTGCATCTCGATGCGGGTCAGGGCGTCGAGTGCGCCGAGCGGCTCGTCGAGAGCCAGGATCTGCGGGTGGCCGACCAGCGCGCGGGCCAGCGCCACGCGCTGCTTCTGACCTCCCGACAGCACCGAAGGCCATTCGTCGGCCCGGTCGGCAAGCCCGACCTCGCCTAGAATGTCGAGCGCGCGTTGCCTTGCCTCCGCGCCGGAAGCAATCCCGGTCAGCCCGACCTCGACGTTTTTCACCACGCTGGCCCAGGGCAGGAGCCGTGGCTCCTGGAACATGAAGCGCGTGCGGCTGTGTCCTTCCTCTTCGACGCCGAATGTCAGCGATCCCGATGTCGGCCGGTCGAGCCCGGCCAGAAGCCGCAAAAGCGTGCTTTTGCCGCAGCCGCTCTTGCCGATGACGGCAAGGAACTGCCCGGCCGGCACGTCCAGGTCGATGCCGTCGAGCACGGTCTTGTCGCCGAAGCGCTTGCCGGCTTGCCTGAAGGCAAAGGCCCGCTGCCCTTCGACGGAGCCGATCGGCCGCACCGGCGGGGCGACGAAGGAACGGGCTGCGGTCAGGCTGGTGGCGGTCATGGGCAATCTCTCATCCGTTCTGGAAGGCCGGATGCCAGCCGAGCGACAGCCGCTCGAGCAGGCGGGCGAGGCTGTCGGCGAGCTTGCCGAGCAGCGCGTAGATCAGGATCGACAGCACGACGACGTCGATCAGCAGGAATTCGCGCGCCTGCATGGCCATGTAGCCGAGGCCGGAGCTGGCCGAGATGGTTTCGGCGACGATCAGCGTCAGCCACATGATGCCCAGGGCATAGCGCAGGCCGACGAAGATCGCCGGCAGCGCGCCGGGCAGGATGACGCGGAAGAACAGGGCGCGCCGATCCATGCCGTAGACGCGGCCCATCTCGACCAGATGCGGGTCGACGCTCTGGATGCCGAGCAGCGTGTTGACGTAGATCGGAAAGAACACGCCGAGCGCCACCAGGAACAGTTTGGCTTCCTCGTCGATGCCGAACCACAGGATGACCAGCGGGATCAGCGCCAGGTGCGGGATGTTGCGGATCATCTGCAGCGTCGTGTCGGTCAGGCCGCGGCTGAGCGTCGACAGCCCGTTGGCAAGGCCAAGCGCAAAGCCGATCGAGCCGCCGATGGCGAAGCCGGCAAGGGCGCGCGCGGTCGAAACGCCGATGTTGCGGACCAGTTCGCCCGACAGCGTCAGCCGCCAGAAGGCCTCGGCGACCGCACTTGGCGCCGGCAGCACGTTGGCGGGCATGACGCCCGCGCGGCTGGCAATCTCCCAGCCGGCAATAACCAGCGCCGGGAGCAGCCAGCCGATGGCATTGCCATGCAGGCGCGTGGCAAAGCTCATGACGAAGCCTGCAGGCGGTTGGCGCCATGGAAGCCGACCGAGAATTCGTTGGCGATGTTCTCATGCGCCCGCTGCCGCCTGGTGCCGAGCCCGAGTTTCGGGAACAGAAGCTCGGCGACGCGGTACGCTTCCTCGAGATGCGGATAGCCCGAGCCGATGATGGTATCGATGCCGATCGCCTGGTATTCGCGGATGCGCTCGGTGATCTGTTCCGGCGTGCCGACCAGTGCCGTGCCGGCGCCGCCACGCACCAGCCCGACACCGGCCCACAGATTGGGCGAGACGACCAGCCTGTCACGGCGTCCGCCATGCAATTGCGCCATGCGGCGCTGGCCGACCGAATCCATCTGGTTGAGGAAGCGCGCCTGCGCATTTTCGATCTGGGCGTCGGTGACATGGCTGATCAGCCGGTCGGCGGCGCGCCAGGCTTCGTCCTCGGTCTCACGGACGATGAAATGCAGCCTGATGCCGAAGCGCAGTTTTCTGCCGCGCAGTGCCGCTTTTGCGCGCGCCGCCGCCAGCTTCTGGGCAACCTGCGCCGGCGGTTCGCCCCAGGTCAGATACATGTCAACGAGGTCGGCGGCGAGGTCCTGGCCTGCGTCCGACGACCCACCGAAATAGAGCGGCGGCCGCTCCTGGTGCGGCAGAAGGTCGAGGCGGCCATTCTCGACGCGGTAATATTTGCCGTCGAAATTGACCCGCTCGCCCGACACCAGGCCGCGCCAGATGGTCAGGAACTCATGCGCCTGGGCATAGCGCTCGTCATGCGGCAGGAAGACGCCGTCGCCGGCGAGCTCGGTCGGGTTGCCGCCGACCACGACATTGAGCAGCAGGCGGCCATTGCTCAAGCGATCGAGGGCGGCGGTCTGGCGCGCGGCGAAAGTCGGCAGCGTGACGCCCGGCCGCAGCGCAACGAGAAACTTCAGCTTTTCGGTCAGCGTCGCGAGACCTGTCGCGGTGATCCAGGAATCTTCGCAGTTCTGACCCGTGGGCAGCAGCACGCCGGGAAAGCCGAGCCGGTCGACCGCTTGCGCGATCTCCTTGAAGTAGCCGAATTCGGGCGGTCGCTGCTGCTCCTCGGAACCGAGATAGGAACCGTCGCCATGCGTCGGGATGAACCAGAAGAAATCGAGCGGTGCGGTGCTGGCAGGCGCGGTCATGTCTGGCACAGTCACGGGCGGATCTCCTGTAGATATGGGTGCAAACGCAAATGGCGCCGGGCGTACTCACCCGGCGCCGTCAGGGGACAAGTTAGTTGCCGGGTGCCGTCCACACCGCGTCGGAGATGCGGACCGCTTTCGGGATCAGCCCGAGCTTGTAGAAGCGGTCGGCGGTGGCCTGCTGGCCGGCGATGATCTCGTCGGTGATCGGAAAGATGCCGAACTTGGTGCGGTTGGCGGCGATGATCTGCGCGTCGAGCGGCACACCGGTCACCTCATGCAGCGCCGCGGCCACCTTGTCGCGGTTCTGGTCGGCCCATTTCGCCGCCTCGCCAAGGGCCGATATCGTCGTTGTGATGGTTTCGGGGTGCGCCTTGGCGAAATCCTTGTTGGCGAGGAAATAGGTGTTGACCTTGAGCACCTCGCTGGAGCGGGCCAGCACACGCGGCAGGTAGCGGGTTTCGGCGATGGCGAAGAACGGATCCCAAACGCTCCAGGCATCGATCTGGTCGCTGGCGAAGGCTGCGGCCGCATCCGCCGGGCTGAGATAGACCGGCGTGATCTGGTCGAAGGCAATGCCAGCCTTTTCCAGTGCGGCGACAAGCAGATTATGCGCGCTGGTGCCCTTGCCGACACCGACGCGCTTGCCCTTGAGATCGGCGACGGACTGGATCGGCGACGCCGGCTTGACGAAGATCGCCTCGCCCTCGCCGTTCGACGGCAGCGCTGCCGCATAGACGATGTTGGCGCCGGCCGACTGGCCGAAGATCGGCGGTGCGTCGCCGGTCCAGCCGACATCGATGGCGCCGACATTGAGCGCCTCCACGAGCGGCGGACCGGCGGTGAACTCGACCCATTTGACCGTCACGCCCTTGTCTTCAAGGGCCTTTTCGATCACCTGCTGCTGCCTGGCGATCACCGGCAGGCCGGTCTTCTGATAGCCGATGCTGAGCTGCTTCAGCTCCTGCGCTGTGGCGCCGGATGACACGGCAACCGTCGCCGCCAGCAGGCCGATGCCGAAAACACGTCTCGTTAGATTGAACATTGATCCCTCTCCTTCGCTGCGGATCGGCGCCGGAAATGGCCTCGCCGGTTGGAAGATGGATCAGGCTAGGTAGTTCTATAAAGTTAGTAGAGGAATGATTTTGCGAGTTCGTTGCGAACGGCGGAAATATTTTCTGCAGCGACCCTTCCTTCGTCATCCTAGGGCGGAGCAAGGAGCGAAGCGACGCGGCGCAGACCCTAGGATCCATGCCGTGACGTTTGCCTTAGAACGCTACGGATCAGAATGGCGCTTGTCCGCGCACCGAGGCTTGTTACCCTGAAACCATGACCGGCTACGTCTACATGACCGCGAGTCAGAAGCGCGGTACGATCTACATCGGCGTCACCAACGATCTCGGCCGCCGCATGCCGGAGCACAAATCCGGTGAGGGCTCGCGCTTCACCAGTCGCTACGGCGTGCAACGCCTTGTCTGGTACGAGGAGTATTTCGACATCACCGATGCCATCCAGCGCGAGAAGTCACTGAAGCGCTGGCCACGTCAATGGAAGATCGATTGATCGAAAAAGCCAATCCAGAGTGGTTCGAGCTCTTTCGTGGAACCGGCTGGTAGGCGCTCGGTTTCTTTCACCGCCGGAGCATAACATCACCGTCGCGGCATGGATCCTAGGGTCTGCGCGTCGCTTCGCTCCTTGCTTCGCCCTAGGATGACGAAACCAGGGTTAGGCCGTCTTCGTGACATGAATCGTGCGCCACCCCCTTCACTGCGACCAATACTGCCAGGCCCAGTAAAAACTCTCGTCGCGTGGCGGCAGGCGGTCGCGCTCGGCGTCCCAGCGGACCGGCGTTGGCGATTTCGGTTGCTGTTCTGGCGGCTGGCTTTCCCTGGTCCAGGCGAGAAGCCAGTTACCGGCTTGGGCGAACAGCACGGCGGTGGAATGGGTCATCGTCATTCTCTCCTGCTCCTCTGGGCTCGGATCATTCGCGTCCCGCCCACGGGACGAGCACGCGCTCGATCCTGCGGATGGTGAATTCGAGCACGAAGGCGATGGCCGCGATCACCAATATGCCCATCACCACCACGTCGGTGACGAGGAACTGGGCGGCCGACTGGATCATGAAGCCAAGCCCGCGTGTCGCCGCCACCAGTTCGGCCGCCACCAGCGTCGACCAGCCGGCGCCGAGCGCGATGCGCAGACCGGTCAGGATCGACGGCAACGCGCTGGGCAGGATGACGTGGCGGACCACTTGGCGCTGGGTAGCGCCCAGCGAGCGCGCCGCGTTGATGCGTTCCTGCGAGACGCCGCGAACGCCGGACGCGGTCGACAGCGCCACCGGCGCCAGCATGGCAATGGCGATCACCAGGATCTTCGACGGCTCGCCGATGCCGAACCAGATGATGACCAGCGGCAGGTAGGCGAGCGGCGGGATCGGCCGCAGGAATTCCAGCAGCGGATCGAAGATGCCGCGCCCGATGGTGCTGATGCCGATGGCGAGACCAACCGGCACGCCAATGGCAAGGGCGGCGACCAGCGCGGCGAATACCCGGCCCAGGCTGGCGACGGCATGCTGCAGCAGCGTAGCATCGACGAAGCCGTCACGGGCGACGGTGATGAACTTGTTCCACACGGCGGCAGGCGATGGCAGAAACACTGGCGACACCAGTTGCAGGCGGGCCGACAGCGCCCACAGCGCCAGCACCACCAGGATGGTCACCGCGCTGACCGCGCGCGCCGAAACGCCTTTGCGTTTCGGGCTGGGCCGCGACCACGGCACCGACAGGCCATCGGCCTCGTCGATCTTGTGTCCCGCCCGCTCGGTGTAGGAGGTAACGGTCATGCCGCCTCTCCTTCGAAGATCGCGTCGGTCAATTCGCCACGCGCCACCGCAAAAGCCGGATCGGCCTTGATGGTGCGGATGGCTTCGCCCGATGCGTAGCGCCTGGAGAAGCCGGGTTCAAAAGTCCGCACCACGCGGCCGGGACCGGGCGCCAGCACGAGGATGCGGGTGGCCAGCACCAGCGCCTCCTCGATGCCATGCGTCACCATCAGCACGCCGACCTCGCTTGCCGTCCATAAATCGAGCAGCGTCGTCTGCATGCGCTCGCGCGTCAGCGCATCGAGCGCGCCGAGCGGTTCGTCGAGCAGCAGGAATTCCGGTTCGGCGGCGAGCGCCCGGGCCAGGCCGACGCGCTGGCGCATGCCGCCGGAAAGCTCCCAGATGCGCTTGTCGCCGGCGTCGGTGAGCTTCACCAGCGCCAGCAACTCATCGGCGCGCCGCGCCCGCTCGGCTGGCCTGACACCGCGCAGCCTGAGCGCGAAGGCGACGTTTTCGCGCGCCGTCAGCCATGGAAACAGCGCGTCGTTCTGGAACACCACCGCCCGGTCCGAACCAGGTGCGGTGATCGGCTTGCCGTTGATGGAGGCGCGCCCGCGTGCCGGCGCGACAAGGCCGGCGGCGACGTTGAGCAGCGAGGTCTTGCCGCAGCCGGACCGGCCCACCAGCACGACGAAATCGCCCTTGGCGACATCGATCGACACAAGCTCGACGGCAGGCTCCGCCTGGCCGTCATAGTGGATCGAGACCTTGTCCAGCACGAGATGGGGGTCCAGTACGAGATGGGGGTCGAGCACGAGATGCGGCATGGATGCCTCGCAATTTCGTTGAAATCCGACGGCCCCGGCGCTCGTCAGCGGTTCCGGGGCAGTCAACACGCGGCGTCAGGGAAGAAGCGCGCGGGCCGGGTTCAGAGCAATTCCAGGAAAAGTGTGAAGCGGTTTTCCGTCCGGAATTGCGTTAAGCGAGTACTAGTTCGAGGCAAGCGCCTCTGTGACGTATTTCGACGACACGTATTTCGAATAGTCCGGCAGCACGGCGTCGATCTTGCCTTGCTCCTTGAGGAAGGCGGATGTCGCTTCCACCGCCTTGACCGTGCCGCCGCCGAGGAATTTGTCGGAGGCCTGCTCTTCGAGCGTCGGGAAGACATAGCCCTTGAGCAGCTGCGGCACTTCTTCCAGCTTGGCGCCGGTGAGCTTGGCGATCGCGGCCGCCTGCGGCGACGACACCGACCAGGCGCCGGGTTTGGCGAGGAACTCGGCATAGGACGCGCCCGTCACCTTGACGAAGTCGCGCACCGCTTCCGGGTTCTTTTCGGCGAAGTCGGTGCGCACGATCCAGGCGTCGAAGGTTGGCGCGCCCCAGGCGGCGACCTGCGAGGAATCCACCACCACCTTGCCCGTCGTCTTGATCTGGCCGAGCGCCGGATCCCAGACATAAGCGGCGTCGATGTCGCCGCGCGAAAAGGCGGCGGCGATTTCCGGAGGCCTGAGATTGAGGATCTCGACCGACTTCGGATCCACGCCCTCATGCTTCAGCGCGGCGAGCAGGCTGTAGTGCGTCGTCGAGACGAAGGGCACCGCGACCTTCTTGCCGGCGAGGTCGGCGACTTTCTCGATGCCGGCGCCGTTGCGCGCCACCAGCGCCTCGGATTCGCCGATCAGGCCGACTATAAAGATGGTCTGGATCGGCAATTCGCGGCTAGCCGCCGCCGCCAGCGGGCTCGAGCCGACATAGCCGATATCGACCGAGCCGGAAGCGACTGCGGCGATGACATCGGCGCCGGAATCGAATTTGCGCCAGTCGATTACTGCCTTCGTCTCCTTTTCATAGGCGCCGTCGGCCTGCGGCACTTTCGAAGGCTCGACCACCGTTTGATAGCCGATGGTGATTTTGAGGTCGTCGGCATGGGCCGGGCCGAGGAAGGCCGCGCCGGCAAGCGCCGCCGACGAGAGGAGAACAATGCGTCGCGAAATGGTGAACATGAAGGGCTCCTGAAAAGAGAAAAATCGGAATGCCCCATGATAGTCCGCTAATTCTATTAGGTTTGTAGAGTTAAATCCTTCCAACCGAGACGGGCTTGTTAGAAAAAAGCTGTCGGTGACGGAGCACCCGAGCGCATATGGCGGCTGCAACCGCCATCATCGCCCCGATGACAAATCGCATACGAACAAGAATGGCGCTCCGCGAGCCTCCCGGCTTCGTCATCCTATGGTCTGCGCGACGGAGCTTCGCTCCTGCTCCGCCCGTGGATGACGAAGTTAGGTACGCTTCGGTACTCAACTCTGTGCCGTGCACGCACGAATGATAGGTTCTTACCCAAGCCAATATCAGGCAAATCCATACCTCAAACGGCGGCCGATTTAGAAAACCTATCCCGCGTGTTCGAGGGTAAGTATAGTAATCTTATCGACATTGAGACTGGAGGCGACGATGAGTAGTCACCATATCGCGACGATCGCGCCTTCAGAGTCGTGCGCTTTTGTGTCCCTGTGGGCCCAAAGGCTGGCCAAAATGGCCGGCGCGGCTTGAAAACGAAGCAAAATCAGCAGTTCTCGGCTTGTACATCATGTCACTAGAATTTATGTGTCATGCGGGCTTGGACGCGGCGGCAACGCCCGCCAGGCGTTTTGCAACCGATGGTTCCATGCCGTCGCATGCCAGAGAAATTTTAATCTCATGCTCACCAAAAAAGGTAAGTACGGCCTCAAGGCGCTTGTGCACCTCGCGCGCTTGCCGGCCGGACAGCTCGCCTTCGTCAACGACGTCGCCACCGGCAACAACATCCCGAAGAAATTTCTCGACGCCATCCTGGGCGAGTTGCGCAATGCCGGCTTCGTCCAGAGCCGCAAGGGCAAGGATGGCGGCTATCGCCTGGCGCGCCCCGCCGACGAGATCAAGGTCGGCCATGTGGTGCGCGTCCTCGACGGCCCGCTGGCGCCGATCCCCTGCGCCAGCCGCACCCAGTACCAGCGCTGTGAAGATTGCAACGAGGCGACATGCCAAGTCCGACATCTGATGCTCGAGGTCCGGCAGGCGATCGCCGAGGTGCTCGATCAGCGCAGCCTCGCCGAAATGCGCGATATCTCTCTCGACGACCTGCCGGTTGCGAGGGACATCGGCGATCTGCCGGTCGCGGTGAAGGTCCAGGCCTGACACTGGCGTTGCGCAGAGCGAAGGCACGCCTATGACCGGGCGCGCCAACTCCATCATCATTGTCGGCGGCGGCGCCAGCGGCGTCGTGCTGGCCGCACATCTCCTGAAGTCGCCCAATCCCGACCTGCGCGTCACGCTGATCGAAAGGCGCCCGCATTTCGGCCAGGGCATCGCCTATTCGACGCTGCTGTCGGCGCATGTCTTGAATGTCAGTGCCGCCGGCATGAGCGCCTATGCCGACGATCCCGGCAATTTCTGGCGCTGGCTGCAGGAGCGCGGCCTGGCAACGGCCGAGCAGGCGCCCTTCTATGCGCCGCGCAGCATCTATGCCCGTTACCTCGGCGAGTTGCTCGACGAGCTGCAGGCGCGCGAAAAGCAGACCGGGCGGCTTCGGTTGATCCGCGAGGAAAGCCTCTCGATCACGCCCACCGCATCCGGTGTCGAAGTGGCGCTGGCCAACGGCACCAGCGTCGTTGCGCATCTCGCCGTGCTGGCCACCGGCCACGACGAGGAGCCGGCGCAAGGCCATGCCATCAGGATGGGATCGGAAGCCGATACAGCACTTCCGACCGACGCCGGCGTCATGGTGCTGGGCACCGGCCTGAGCATGGTCGATGCCTTCCTGGCGCTGGAACAGCGCGGCCATCGCGGCGACATCATAGCTGTGTCGCGGCGCGGCCTGTTGCCCTCGCCGCATCGCAAGGGCAATCCGATCAAGCTCGACGTCGCCGACATTCCGCTCGGCACGCAGCTCTCCTATTTCGTCGGCTGGTTCCGCGACCTGATCAAGGAAAACCAGAAGGCCGGCATCGACTGGCGCGACGTCGTCGACGGCCTGCGGCCGTTCAACCAGAAGATCTGGCAGAACTGGCCGGCTTCCGCCAAGCGCCGCTTCGTCGAGCACACCAAGGCCTGGTGGGACATCCACCGCCATCGCATGGCGCCCGAGGTCTACGCCCGTGTCACCGAAGCCGTGCAATCCGGCCGCATCCGCCTGGTCGCCGGCCGCGTCGTCGACATCGCGCGCAACGGCGAATTCACCGTCCAGGTCCAGTCGCGCCACACGCAGCGTCTCGAGACCTTCGAGGTCGCCCGCATCTACGATTGCTCTGGTATCGTCAGGGACATCTCGACCTCATCGAACAGCGTCGTGCGCTCGCTGGTCGACCGCGGCCTGGCACGGCCGGATCCGCTGCGCATCGGCCTCGATGTATCGGCCAAATGCGAGATCATCGCCGGCGACGGAACCATCTCGGCCAAGATCCTCGCCGTCGGCCCGCTGACGCGCGGCACCTTCTTCGAGATCGACGCCATTCCCGATATCCGCGTGCAGTGTGCGAGGCTGAGCAAGCAGCTGCTCGGCTGAGAGCTCCGCGCAAATCCCAACGCCGTCGTCATCCTAGGGCGGAGCAGGAGCGAAGCGACGTCGCGGAGACCCTAGGATCCATGCCGCGACCTGCGAGCTTTGCGGCGGTGCAAACCTGTCGATGCAGCCGGATGCTTCCAAATTAATTCTGCACCGCTGCATTCTTCGACCAATGTCACGGCATGGATCCTAGGGTCTACACTCCGCTTCGCGTCGCTTCGCCCTAGGATGACGAACGCGCGGAGGGTTCGCCTGACTTCGAAGCGACTCTCGCCAACGCAAACCCGGAATTTCATTCCACATCTGGCCGGTTGATTGGCACGATCTATCTTCTTTCCGACTGCAAAGGGCTGGAAAAGAGGATACGCTGCCGCCCTGCCTAGAGGCGGTCGCTTGGTCATGGAGCATCGATATGAGCGAGCATGAGATCGCCGCAGCCGACGAATTATCCCGCCTGCGTCCGCCCTACAAATCGGTGCTCGACCTGATCGGCCAGACGCCGGTTGTCGAGCTGACCAAATTCGATACCGGCAAATGCCGGCTGTTCATCAAGCTTGAAAGCCAGAACCCGGGCGGCTCGATCAAGGACCGTATCGCGCTGTCGATGATCGCCGCGGCTGAAAAGCAGGGCAAGCTCCGGCGCGGCGGCACCATCGTCGAGGCGACCGCCGGCAATACCGGCCTCGGCCTTGCCCAGGTCGGCATCCCCAAGGGCTACCGCATCGTGCTGGTCGTGCCAGACAAGATGTCGCGCGAAAAGATCCAGCATCTGCGCGCGCTCGGCGCCGAAGTGCGCATGACGCGCTCCGACGTCGGCAAGGGCCATGCCGAATATTACCAGGACATGGCCGAGAAGATCGCGGCGGAAACGCCCGGCGCCTTCTATGCCAACCAGTTCGCCAACCCGGCCAATCCGCTGGCGCATGAAACCACCACCGGCCCGGAGATCTTTTCGCAGCTCGACGGTGACGTCGATGCGGTGGTCGTCGGCGTCGGCTCCGGCGGTACGCTGACCGGGCTTGGCCGCTACTTCGCCAAAGTGTCGCCGAAGACCGAAATGGTGCTTGCCGATCCGGTCGGCTCGGTGCTGGCGCCGCTGATCAAGACCGGCAAGATGGAAGAGGCCGGCAGCTGGACCGTCGAAGGCATCGGCGAGGATTTCGTGCCGCCCAACGCCGATCTGTCGCTGGTCAAGAAGGCCTATTCGATCCCCGACAAGCAGAGCATGCTGGCGGTGCGCGACCTCTTGTCGAAGGAAGGCATCCTCGCCGGCTCATCCTCGGGCACGCTTTTGTCGGCGGCGCTGCGCTATTGCCGCGAGCAGACGGTGCCCAAACGCGTCGTCACCTTCGTCTGCGACAGCGGCAACAAGTATCTGTCAAAGGTGTTCGATGATTTCTGGCTGGCGGAGCAGGGGCTGGCCGAGCACGAGCAGCATGGCGATTTGCGCGACCTGGTGATGCGCTCGCACCGCACCGGCGACACCGTCTATGTCGGCCCGGACGAAAGCCTGCTCAACGCCTATGGCCGCATGCGCCGTTCCGATGTCTCGCAGCTGCCGGTGCTCGACAATGGCAAGCTCGTCGGCATCGTCGACGAAAGCGACATCCTGGCCAAGGTCGACGGCCCCTATGACGGCCGCTGGGAGCGCTTCAACGGCCCGGTGCGCACGGCGATGACCTCCAATCTGCACACGCTACAGGCCAGCCAGACGCTGGATGCGCTGCTGCCGGTGTTCGACCGCAACGAGGTCGCCATCATCTTCGACGGCGACGAGTTCGTCGGCCTGATTACCCGCATCGACCTGATCAACCATCTGAGGCGCGCACGATGACCGCTGAAACACCACCACCGGGCAAGAACCGTCTGGCTTTCTCGACGCGCACCATCCATGGCGGCCAGAGCCACGACCCGCTGACCGGCGCGGTGATGGTGCCGATCTACGCCACATCGACCTTTGCCCAGCAGTCGCCCGGCGTGCACAAGGGCTTTGAATATGCCCGCAGCCAGAACCCGACGCGCTTTGCCTTCGAGCGCGCCGTGGCCGACCTCGAAAGCGGTTCGGCCGCCTTTGCCTTCGCGTCCGGCCTGGCGGCGATCGCCACCGTGCTGGAGTTGCTCGATTCCGGCGCCCACATCGTCGCCACCGACGACATCTATGGCGGCTCGTTCCGGCTGATGGAGCGGGTGCGCAAACGCTCGGCCAATCTGCAGGTCTCGTTCGTCGACTTCACCGACCTGGCCGCCGTGGAAGCCGCGATCCGGCCCGAGACGAAAATGCTGTGGGTCGAAACGCCGACCAACCCGCTGTTGCGCATCGTCGACCTCGAAGGCGTCGCGGCACTTGCCAGGCGCAAGGGGATTCTGACGGTCGCCGACAACACGTTCTGCAGCCCTTATATTCAACGCCCGCTGGAGCTCGGCATCGACATCGTGGTGCACTCGACGACCAAATATCTCAACGGCCATTCCGACATGGTCGGCGGCGTCGCCGTGGTCGGCGACAACAAGGATCTCGCCGCCCAGCTGAAATTCCTGCAGAACGCCATCGGCGCCATTTCGGGCCCGTTCGACAGCTTTCTGGCGCTGCGCGGGCTGAAGACGCTGGCGCTGCGCATGGAGCGTCATTCCGCCAACGGGCTGAAGATTGCGCAGTGGCTGGAAGCGCGCCGCGACATCCGCCGCGTCATCTATCCCGGCCTCGCCAGCCACCCGCAGCACGCCGTCGCCGTCCAGCAGATGCACGCCTTCGGCGGCATGATCACAGCCGTGCTCGACCGCGACCTAGCCGGCACCAAAAAGTTCCTCGAACGCACGCAGCTGTTCACGCTGGCCGAAAGCCTCGGCGGCGTGGAGAGCCTGATCGAGCATCCGGCACTGATGACGCATGGCTCCATTCCGGCCGAGAAACGGGCCGAGATCGGCATATCGGATTCGCTGGTAAGATTGTCGGCGGGGATCGAGGATGGAGATGATCTGATCGCGGATTTGGAGCAGGCGCTGGGGGGATAGACCCTCAGATCGCCAAAATCGGCGCCGCCCCTCATTGCCCTGCCGGGCATTTCTCCCCGTATAGCGACGGGGAGAAAGACGCTAACCGCGGCCGCCGGTGATTGGCGTAAGCGCCGATAACAGCGCCCCTCGCCCCGTTTACGGGGAGAGGATGCCGGCAGGCAGGTGAGGGGCGGCGC
>NZ_RZTC01000123.1:0-14534 GCF_004023165.1 Mesorhizobium sp. M7A.F.Ca.MR.176.00.0.0
TCGAATTTCAGACCATCATGACCGGTGCCGCCAAGGCGATGGTCGATCTCGCTGCGGCGAATGACACGGGGTTGGCAGCGTCGGCCGGCGTGATCGGCGACGTGATCAACCAGTTTAAGCTGAGCGCATCGCAGCTTCCAGGCATTGTCGACCAGATCACCGGCGCGACCATCCAGTCGAAGCTGTCCTTCGATGATTATCGTCTGGCTATCGGTCAGGCGGGCGGTGCGGCCGGCGCTCTCGGCGTGCAGTTCGAAGAATTCAACGCGGTATTGGCCGCGACTGCCTCATCGTTTGCTTCCGGCTCGGACGCCGGCACGTCCTTCAAAACCTTCCTGACCCGCCTTGTCCCGCAATCAAAGCAGGCTGCGGCGATGATGGAAAAGCTTGGCCTCAAATTCTTCGACACATCCGGCAAGATGAAGTCGATGTCGCAGATCGCCCAGGAGCTTCAGATTAAGCTCGGCAAGCTATCGCAGGAAGACCTCAACGACGCCGTTTCCACCATCTTCGGAACCGATGCGCTTCGCACCGCCATTGCTTTGATGAGGCAGGGCGGCGACGGCATCGACAAGATGATGGTGAAACTGAAGAACACGGATTCGGCGGACATCGCCGCCACCCGCGTCAAGGGTTTCAACGGCGAACTCAACAAGCTGGTCGAATCGCTTGGCAATTTGGGCATTGCGATAGGCGATTCCGGATTCCTCGACTTCGCAACCGCCATCGTCATCAAGCTCTCTGACTGGACAACAGCGCTTTCGCAGCTCAGCCCCGAGGTGTTGAAGTTCGGAACACTCATCGGTGGCGTCGTCGCTTCGATTGGTCCGCTGCTGTTCGGCCTGGGGCTGGCGACGCGGGCATTTGGCGTGACCCTTCAGGGTCTTGGCACATTGATCGCCGGCTTCCGAAATCTGGGTGCTGCGCTGCTGTTCGTTGCCGGCGTCCCCGAACTCGCCGCCCTTATCCTGATCGGCGGGGCTATCGCCATCTGGGCAACGCGCACCGACACCGCAACGGCAGCACTGGAAAAACACAAGTCCGTCGTCGACGAGGTCGATGCTGCCTATCAGAAGGCTGGCGGTTCGCTCGCCAAAATGACCCAGGAAGTCAGGGATCGGCTCAGCCTTGAAACCGCCGATGCGCTTGAAAAGGACACGGCGGCGTTTAACGAAGCTCTGGCCAACCTCGTCAACAAGTTGCCCCACTTTGAAGGCGACCTCGGGAACGTCGCCGCCAATGCAATGTTCGCTGTCGCGAAGTCGCTCCAGGAAGGCAAGATCTCTGTCGAGCAGTTCAACGCCGAAATCACCAAGATCGGCGCTGCGAATATCGGCAATGATGTTGGGAAACTGGCCACGGCTTGGCTGGAAATGTCCAAGGAAACGACCGGCGCTTCGTCCCGAGTTGGGGAGATGGCCGACAAGCTTGCCTTCGTGACAGGCAAGATGAGCGACGCTGACTTCGCCGCCAAGCAGGCAGCGCGCGGTATTGCGGGATATGGCGATTCCGCCGTTGCGGCCGGCGCCAAGGCAGACGCGGCAGCGGACAAGACCGCTGAGAAGATCGCTAATGTTGGCCACCAGATCACGGTCATCCGGGGCGGCGGCTCCGGTGGCCAGCTCACCAAAGAAGTGTTCGACGTTGTCGACGGCGTTGCCAAGCGAGCCGAGGAAGGCAAGCAGGCTCTCGACGGTCTCAAGAGCAGCGTAGACAGCACCAGCGGCGCGGTGGATGGCGTCAGCAATGAAATCACCAACAGCATCGCAACGATCGCGCCGGCCGCACAAGAAGCCGCTACAGGCTTCAACAGTGCGATTGGCGGTCTTGATGCCGGCTCCGCTCAACAGGCCGCAGAAGCCATCGTGGCGCCCTTTGAGGCGCTTCCAGGCAAGCTGTCTGCCATCCTGTCTGGAATGGGCTCTTTGATACAGGGCGGCTTCTCCAGGCTTTCCAGCATCGTCGCCAGCCTTTCCGCACAGATCAACGCTGCAATCGCCCGCATCCTGTCTGCCTTGCGTGAGGCGGCTGCGGCGGCTTCGGCACTCAGGGCGCAAGCCGGATCATCCTCCTCGTCGTCATCGTCTGGCGGCGGTTCGCATGGCGGGTTTGCCGAAGGCGGCCACCTCAGCACCGGTCGCGGCACGGCCACAAGCGACAGCATCCCGATCTGGGCATCGCTTGGTGAGTTCATCACCCAGGCCAAGGCGGTGGCTTTTTATGGACCTGGCCTTTTCCACGCATTGAACAACATGGCGCTGCCGAAGGACTTCTGGAAGTCGCTGCGCGGCTTCCGTCTCGGCGGCATGATGGACCACATGAACCAGTCCCTTTCGATCCCACGCATGGCACGCGGCGGCTCTGTTCCTGCACTGGCGGCGGGCGGCATCGGAGGAGCGTCTGGTCTAACCACTGTGCGGCTCGACTTCGGTCTCGGCCCTCAAGATGTGTTCGACTTGATCGGCGAAGATCACATCGTCAGCAAGCTGCAGAATTTTGCCATCCGTAGCGCGTTGACGTCGAATGGCAGAAGGCCGCGTTGATGACAGACAAACCCGACGCATGGTGGCGGCCGACGACACCCGAGGAAGCTGCTGAACTCGAACAGAATCAGACCGATTTTAAGGCGCAATTCGGCGACTTCGCTGCGGTGCTGACGGATGGCTTCTGGCTGGGGTGTTCGCCGGATGGCCAGTTCCTCGCCTTGCAGTTCAAGGATCTAGACGGATCGATCCATCGACACACGCTCCCGTGGGAAATTGTCCATGTGTTCTTCACGCAGTTCTCGGTGGCAGTCGACGAGATGGGGCAACGGCAGTTTGCCCTAAAGGAACCGGAGGGCAAAGCGTGATGCCGTCCCTCGTCTTCACCCTGTCCGCCGGCGTCGTGCTGATAACTGGCCTGGCCCTTTTAGGAGATCACCCATGTTTGTTCATATGATAGGCGGTGGCCCTGTTCGCGGGCGTGCTGTTGTGACCGGCGGGAACGCGGGCGACAGCGATGGCGGCTTTATTGGCGAGCCTGTTGTCACCACCACGGCATCCGGCAACACCACGGTCAAGGGCCAGACCAAACCCGGTTCGTTCGGCAAGTTCGTCTATCCCTTGGCGACCATTGCCGCCGCCCGCCAATACACGTTTCGCACGGTCGCCAGCTTTTCGCAGCTCGCCCAGCAGGGCAAACTCGCGATGGTCGGCTTCGGGCTTAAGAACGGAAACGACTTCCACATTGCCGGGCTGCGCGGTGACGGCTCGACCGGGTGCAAGGCCTATGAGGTCTACGGCACACCGCCAAATGGTTGGAACAAGGACACGGGCCACACCACGGTCGACAGCGGGGCGCCGGCTCACGGCACGCAGTACGCCGCCTACCACCGCCTGACGACCTCCGCCGATGGCGCCACAGCCGATTACTCTACATCAGATGATGGCGTGACCTGGGTCGAGGAGCTTTCCGACTTTTCGCTGACGCCGTTCACTAACGTCTCCGGCGTTCTCACCTTCGGCATTGCGCTGTGGTTCAGCAACGCTGATGCCGGGCCGTTCTCGATCGTCATTGACCAGTTCGCCGATGCGGCGGCGCCTTCCGGCCCGACGGTCACTTATATCGGCACCTTTACCGACGCCACCACGACCGACCCGCACACATTTACCGCCAACGTTGGTGCAGCAGGCACCAAGCTCGTCGTGGTGTGTCCGCACAGCCTTCGCAACGCCGCCGCGCAGCGCACCATCGTTTCAGTCAGTATCGACGGCACCAACGGCACGCTTGCCGGGCAAAATGGCGTCAACGATGGCGTCAACGAAGGCACGCAAACCGGTATTGCCTATCGCGAGATTTCGACGGGCGGCACCATAACAATTATCGACGATTGGAGCGCACTCCACTCGTTCTCGGCCGCTGATGTTTACACGATCACCGGCCACACCTCGAACGTTCATGTCGATGTGAAGACGGCAACCGGTAACGATCCGACGATCAGCACCCTGTCTGTAAGCGCCAATGGTTGCGTCATCGCTTCGGCAAGCGGCGTCGAGCCGGCGACAGGTGCCTTCACGTTCTCCGGTGTCTCGCTTGATCACGAACAGCAATGCGATAGCAGTAACGGCATCGTTCACATGCGTGAAGCGGCGGGCCATGCAACGGGTCTCGCTGCCACCAGCACTTACAACGTTCAGGCGTCATCGGCGGCCGGCTTTGAGGTCGTCGCTGCGATCTCATTCGTCTGACGAGGATACCATTGTGCGCGACGACCCAAGGCGTCCAGCCCTTGCCCGGACGCTCTGTCAGTTCGCTATAAGGCGCCGGCGAGATCCCCATAGACAAGGTTTGGTGGGCGGCCAGAGTGCTGCATTTTGCGAAGCTCAACGTGTCGTGCTGGTTCGACGGTTCCGATCTCGTCGGGATCGAGCATTGGGGATACCGCGATCAAAAGTGGACCATGAAGCGCAAGCCAGCCGACTGGCAGCCGCTGCCCGAGGTGTACCGGCTGGCGCGGGAGGAAGAGAAGCGGGCCGCGCTGGAGCGATACCGGGTCGGACAGCAGGCGCGAGCGCGGGAGCGGCTTATCCGCCTCAGCGACGAGCGCCACGCCGCACGGACGGCGGCGACCACCGTCACTGCGGGTTTGACTGATAACACTTGACCTGAATGTCGTTGGAAAAGTCCATGATCGACCGTCGCTTGATTTCCGCGCCGTTCCATCTCGGTATTGCATAGGCGTCTATCACGATCGCCTTCGCGACGGGAATAAAGCCTTTGTCGCTGGTCGTTTCGAGTGCGGACATCATTGCGGACATGTCCACCCCCTCTTGGCGCTTTTCCATGATGCTCCGAGCGAGACGGCCCATAGCGGCGCAATCTGCCACTGTGGCGGCCTTGGCCGGCGCGACCGACGCGATGGCGACCAGTAATCCGAAAGCGGCATACTTGCGCATCGGTCCCCCCTCCAATTCCCCAGGGGCAACATCGCGCCAGTCGAGCGCAAACGCAAGCCGCCGCTTATTATTCGGCCGCGCCTTTTGGAAGAAAGCCCTTGGCTTCCAGATCATCGACCAACAGTTTCTCGACATAGGCGGCAACTGTGCGCCTGTCGGCCTTGGCGGCATTCTCCAATGCCTCTTTCACGACTGGTTCGATCCTAAGTCCCAGCGCCGCAGTCCGTGCCATGCAGTCCCCATGTATGCGATTGTTAGCAGATGCTAGTTGACGGTTAACCATAAGATGTGTCACATCTGCTAACGTTGTAACACATTGCTAGAGGATTGCAATCATGCCGAACATCCATGTTCCGGCCGTCGGCGAAGCTATGCCGTCTGCCAAGCCAATGGCCGCTGCCGCGCTGCGGATCGAACGCGACGCCGCCTTTATCGCAACTGCAATGTCATTGATTGACGGTGGCTCAGACTATCGCGTCCAGATCGATCATGAGGTCGGGTTCGTTCTGGTGGTGAGGCTGTCATGAACGCGCACACGCCCATCGTGAAGCCCTACGGCTGCCCGCAAGGCGTAGACCCTCGCACATGGCGGCAATCGGTCGAGACGCGCCTGAACGACCTCCTGGACCGCGCCATGAGCCTGATAACGGCGCTGGATCTCATGGAAGCAGATTGCGATCTGGAGGAGACCGCCGACGACGAGCCGTCCCTAGGCTGGGGGCATCGCGGCGGGCAATCATTCCTGTCCAGCACCGCCCCGAACCTGCCACCCGGAGACGTGCTGGATTTGGAACTCGACAACGCCGACGATGAGGAAGGTGGCGACCCTGAACCCTGTCCAGACATTTTCGGCGAGCATGTCATGTGGCCCGACGACATGGCCTCGCAAGAGACACTGGTAAGGAGCGGGTTATGATCGTTCTCGACCCGCTCTCGGCAGCGACCGAACCGAGCAACGACATGATAGTCGTGCCGTTCCACTACGCTTACCGCTACCACTTCGGAATGATCCCTGTCCGCACCGAGCACGATTTCATGCTCGTCTCGCCTTGGTGCTACGACCCGAAGCACTACCCGCCGGGCTCTTGCATTCAATAGGTTCGGCGCCGCACCCAGTTGGCCCGCTGCCTCACGGTGGCGGGCTTTTTCATGTGAACAGCCCAAGAACAAACCGCCCTTTCCGTGTTGCAGTTATGTTGCAATGACAGCAAGGGACGAAGCGGGACATGCCCGGATTGCAAGGGTTTGCGTGTCACATGGCAGGAAAACGACTGCAACACGCATCGACAGTCGGCGCTCTAACTAAGATACTGAATTCTCATGAAAAAATGCTGGCTGGGGAACCTGGATTCGAACCAGGACTAACGGAGTCAGAGTCCGTGGGTCTACCGTTAACCTATTCCCCAGCAGGCGTGGTCATGAACCGCGCGGGCCGAGCAGCTGAGCCGCTTGAGCGCTGCCTTGTAGCCGCCAGCGGAAAATAGTCAAGCCTGCTCTGTGCTTCAATGGCACGTTTCGTCAGGTGATTTCAGACGCCGCACTTCAGATGCCGGCGCGCGGCCTCCAGATCCAATCCCGCTCCTCAAGGCTCCGTCCGGCTGAACTGCGAGCGTTCGAAGAACAGCACGACGCCCAGGCCCAGAATCAACGGGATGATCAGGTAGAACAGCCGGAACACCAGCAGCGCCGCCAGCACGCCGACCGGATCCATGTCCGACAGGCCGGCGAGAAACACCACCTCGAACACGCCGAGCCCGCCCGGCGCATGCGAGATCTGCGCGATCGAGAAGGAGACGAGGAAGACGCCCAGTATGACGAAGTAGCCGGGATTGTGGGCTGCGGGCAGGGCAAAGAAGATGATCGCGGCGGCGGCCAGCAGTTCGATCGGGCCGATCAGCAACTGCCGCGCGACGATCGGCAGCGCCGGATAGTGGAGCTGAAAACTGGCGATCTTCAGCGGGCGCAGATGCAGCCAGCTGCCGAAGACATAGGCGGCGACGAGCAGCAGCATCGCGATGCCGGCCGCTTCCGACAGGCCATGATGGGCGATGCCGGAAAACCGGTCGAGTATCTCAGGCTCGAACACCAGAACCAGGCCCGAGGCCAAAATCGTCGACAGCACGAAGGTGATCCAGCAGACCGCCACCAGCACGCCGACATCCTGTCCGGTCAGGCCCCTGGTACCATAGGCGCGATAGCGGATGACGGCGCCCGAAAACACCGAACCGCCAATGTTGTGCGACAGCGCATAGGTGGTGAAGGAGCACAGCGTGACGAACAGCCACGACACGCGCTTGCCGATATGCAGGAGCGCGATGTGGTCGTAGCCGGCAAGCGAGGCATAGGCGATGATCGAACTCAGCGCGGCAAGGACCCAGCCGCGGGTCGAAATGGCCGTGATACCGTCCCAGACGTCGTCGAGCGAAACGCCGCGCAATTCGTGCCAGAGCAGCAGCAGCGAGAAGATCACGGCGGCGATGCCCACAACCGGCCAGAAATAGCGTCTCCAGTTCATTGCCTGACTGCCATGCGTTGCGGGTCCGCTTCCTTTTCGTGGCTGGTGAAAGGCCGGCCTTGCCGGATTCTTCCGCTCATTTCAGAAATGCCTCATCGAAGCCGGCTATTCAACCGCGAACCCTTGTCGCAGCGTCGGCCGGCTAGATTTGCCGCAGTGAGCGGCCGAAAGAGATGCCGGCAGGCGTAGCGCCGGCAACTGCGGCGTGCGGGTTCATTACGCGGCCGCCCCGGAACGGCGGTTTGCGGCCTGCCGGCAAAATTCGGCACGCGGCTCTTGGTGATCGGGCGCGGCGCTGTTAGTCTGGCGGCAACTTAAAACACTGAAGCGCCTGCTGCGTCCATCATAGGTTCGCGCGGCGCCGGAAGGAACGACAGTGGAAGACCACGACACCGGCGCCGGCGCGCCGGAGGTGGGCGTGTCCAGCGCTTCCCGGCGGTCGGCTGGCCCGGGGAACGCAAGCTGGCAGCAACGCCGCCCGACGGAGCTCCGCTCCGCAGACGGGCAGGCGGGCGACGCACCCCACAAAGGCAAGCCCAAGAAGCGGCGCAAGCGAAGGCGCGGGCGCAAGGTTTTTGCGCGCGACGAAGTGCGTCCCGCGGAGAATCGATCGCCGGCGCCGGGCAAGACCGGTGCCCCGGCGGAGGCCCACAGACCGTCGGAGTCGGTGGCCTCGCCCGTCGCTGTGGTGCCACGGCCGGAACAGAGCGCCCGTCGGCCGCCGGTCCAGGAGCTTCCGGTGTTTGCGGCGCTAGACCTTGGCACCAACAATTGCCGGCTGCTGGTGGCCGTGCCGACGCGGCATGGCCAGTTCCGCGTCATCGACGCTTTTTCGCGCATCGTCCGGCTGGGCGAGGGGCTCACCGCCAATGGCCGGCTCGGCCAGCCGGCGATGGACCGCGCGGTCGAGGCGCTGAAAATCTGCGGCGACAAATTGCGCAACCGCAAGATCAGAAAAGCCCGGCTGATCGCCACCGAGGCCTGCCGCACGGCCGAAAACGGCGTCGAGTTCATCGACCGCGTGGAACGCGAGGCCGGCCTGAAGCTTGAGATCATCGACCGCGAGACCGAAGCGCGGCTGGCGGTGTCCGGCTGCGGCTCGCTGGTCGAGCGCGACACCCAAGGCGTCGTCCTGTTCGATATCGGCGGCGGCTCGTCCGAAATCGCGCTCATCGATCTCGCCGGCCGCCGTTCGCCGAGGCTGGCCAATCATATCGTGTCGTGGACGTCGCTGCCGGTCGGCGTCGTCTCGCTGGCCGAGCGCTTTGGCGGCCGCACGGTGACGCGCGAGATCTTCGCCGCCATGGTCGACGACGTTGCCGGCCGGCTGGCCAGCTTCGACGGTCGCGATCGGCTGAGCCATCTCAAGGCCAGTCCGAATTTCCATCTGCTGGGCACGTCCGGAACCGTGACGACGCTGGCCGGCGTTCACCTTGAGCTCGAACGCTACGATCGCCGCCGTGTCGACGGGCTGTGGATGGACCGCGACAGCGTCGATCGCATGGTCGAAAGACTGGTTGGCTGGGATTTCCAGCAGCGCTGCGCCAACCCTTGCATCGGTGCCGATCGCGCCGATCTGGTGCTGGCCGGCTGTGCTATCCTCGAGGCGATCCGCGCCGTGTGGCCGTCCGAGCGGCTGCGAGTCGCCGATCGTGGCCTGCGCGAAGGTATTTTGAGCGAACTGATGGCCGATGATGGCGTCTGGCGCAACGATGGGCGTGGCAGAGCGTGAGCCCGAACCGAAGAAATAAGCAATGACCAAGAAACCGGAAAAACCAGGATCAGCCAGCATTCGTGTGCTGAAGACGCGGATCAAGAAGAAGAGCGGGCTGAAGGAATCGTCGCGCCGCTGGCTGCAGCGCCACATCAACGATCCCTATGTCCAGCGCTCCAAGGCTGACGGCTATCGCTCACGCGCGGCCTACAAGCTGATCGAGATCGACGACAAGCACCATCTGCTGAAACCCGGCATGAAGGTGATCGATCTCGGCGCCGCCCCCGGCGGCTGGTGCCAGGTCGCCGCCGCGCGGACGAAATCGACGGCCGACAAGCCGCATGTCATCGGCATCGATTATCTGGAAATGGACGCCGTGCCCGGCGCTCCGGTGCTGCTGATGGATTTCCTCGATCCGCTGGCGCCGCAGAAGCTGGCCGAGGCGCTGGGTGGGGATCCGGACATCGTGTTGTCCGACATGGCGGCACCGACCACCGGCCACAAGCGGACCGACTATATCCGCACCATGCATCTGTGCGAGGTGGCGGCCGATTTTGCGCTGTCGGTGCTGAAGCCGGGCGGGCATTTCCTCGCCAAGACTTTCCAGGGCGGCGCCGAAAACGAGTTGCTCTCCATGCTCAAGAAGAACTTCCGCTCCGTCCATCACGTCAAGCCGCCGGCGTCGCGGGATGAATCGGTCGAGCTCTATTTGCTGGCCAAAGATTTTAAAGGGCGAGAGGCCGGCCCGCCGTCAGGCGGATCGGAACGTCCAGTGGACGTTCCGAAGGCCTCGAGCGCCCGGAGCCATAGCGAAGGGCCGGGGGACGCCGACGACTGACAGGGCACCGCCGGTCCGCCGTCGGGCGAATCGGGCCGTCCAGAAGGCGAGGCCGAAGCGTAGGCTGCCATCAGTTGCCGGGTGGGCTCACCGTTTCCAGCGTCTTGGGTGTTGTCAGCCGTCCGTGACCGGAGATGGCGTTGCCGGCATCGGGTGCCAGCCGGACGAAGGATAGCGATGCCGCCGCCGAGACCGCTGCAACGATGAAGAAGGCAATGTGGAAGTCATCCAGCGACAGCGGGCCGCCATGGATTGACGTCGATACTTCCAGGATTCCGCCGGCCAGCGCCACGCCGAGCGCGATCGACAACTGCTGGAACACGGCTGTAATCGGCGTCGCCTTGCTGGTGTCTTCAGCCGAAACCTCGGCATAGGCGAGCGCATTGACGCCAGTGAAGAACATCGAGCGGATGAAGCCGCCGACGAGCAGCATGGCCAGCATCAAGAGATAAGGTGTGTCGGGTGTGAACAGGCCGTTGATGGCGATCGAGGCGGCGGCGACCAGCGAACCGACAACCAGAACGCGGCGGAAGCCGGCGACGCGGAAGATCAGCGCGGTGACGAATTTCATGCCGATGGCGCCGATTGCAGAGACGAAGGTGATCATGCCGGACTGGAATGGCGTCAGCCCAAAGCCGATCTGGAACATCAGCGGCAGGAGGAACGGCACCGCGCCGATGCCGATGCGAAACAGCGACCCGCCGAGCACCGAAGAACGGAACACCTGGTTGCGGAACAGTTCGAGCGCCAGAAGCGGGTTTTTGGCGCGCCGCGCGTGCAGCAGATAGAGCGCCCCCGACACGAGGCCGACCGTTACGGTGGTGACACCGACGATTGGCGGCAGATAGGGCAAGCTGACCACCGACAGGCCAAACACCACCCCGGATGCCGCCAGCCCGCTCAGCACGAAGCCGATGAAATCAAGTGGCGGGGTCTGCGCGGGTTCGGTCTCCGGCAGGAAACGCGTCGCCAACCAGATGCCGACCACGCCGATCGGCACATTGATCAGGAAGATCCAGTGCCAGGTGAAATAGGTGGTGATGAAGCCACCGACCGGCGGTCCGACCAGCGGCCCGACCAGCGCCGGAACGGTCAGCCAGGACATCGCCGCGACGAGTTCGCTTTTCGGTGTCGCGCGCACCAGCACCAGCCGCCCAACCGGCGTCATCATGGCGCCGCCGATGCCTTGCAGGAAGCGCGACACCACGAAAGCAGGCAGCGAACCGGAGAGGGCGCAAGCGATCGACCCGACGATGAAGACGGCGATTGCGGCACGAAACACGCGCTTGGCGCCGAAACGGTCCGCCATCCAGCCGCTGATCGGAATGAAGATCGCCAGCGAGACGAGATAGGCGGTCAGCGCCAGCTTGAGCGCGATCGGGCTGGTGTGGATGTCGACGGCGATCGCCGGCAGCGATGTCGCGATGACGGTCGAATCCATGTTTTCCATGAAAAGGGCGACCGCCAGGATGAGCGGGATGGTGCGGTTCACAAAACGCGTCCGACTTGATTCTTTTACGGTTGACCGGGAGGCGAGCCAACATGCAGGGCGGTTATCATGGGCTGGCTCTGATGTCGCATTAATTTGCTGTCACTTTTGTGCGACTGCGGGGAGACAGGCAGTTCGCTTGGCCTGCCGCCGTGCCTAAATCAGAACTGCCGGGACGGCCAAGGTCTTCTCGTTCCGTCTCCAGGCGCTGGCCAAGCAGCAAAGAATAGCTTGCGAATGGCGATGTGTCACATTATTGTAGTGTATATAACTACTATATGGACTTTGTCATGGAAGAAGCCGTTTCGGCAGCCGATGCCAACCGCAAGTTCTCTCTCATCCTGCGCGGTGTTCGCGAAGGACAGAGCTACGTCGTGACCAGTCACGGACGCCCGGTCGCGCGAATAGTGCCCGCCGATCGACAGCAGGGTGTGGCTTCCCGCTCGCGCGTAGCGTTGTTGTCGCGCCTCGAGCGCCAGCCTGTTTTGGATGTCGGGCGCTGGACCCGTGGCGAGCTCTACGAGGACGAGCGATGAAGGTTGCGCTCGACACCAATGTCCTTGCCTGCGCGGAAGGGGTCAACGGTGCCGAGAAGCGCGATATTGTTCTTGAACTGCTGCGCAACCTACCGCAAGAGGCTGCTGTTATTCCTGTTCAGGTCCTTGGTGAGCTGTACAACGTTCTCGTCCGCAAGGCCGGAAGACCGCCTGTAGAAGCCCGGGATGCCCTTCTGGGCTGGCGCGACGCGTTTCCAGTTGCCGCGACAGTGCAAGACGTAATGATGATGGCGGCTGATCTGGCTACGGACCACCACTTCAGCATTTGGGACGCGGTCATTCTGTCCACCGCTTCCCAAACCGGTTGTCGGATGCTCCTTTCGGAAGACCTGCAAGATGGCTTCACATGGGGTGGGGTAACTGTCGTCAGCCCTTTCGCATCGCCGCGTCACGTTCTGCTCAATGCTCTCTTGGGGGAGTCTTCTGGATAGAACGCGAAACACCGAGACGATCGGCTTTTCATTGGCGCTTGGACGTGGTACCAGCCAGCGCCAATCCTGAAAGGGAAGAAACGAGTCGGCGCTGTCCATTCCGGTCCAGCGCTTTTTTGTATTCCCCCACCGCGTTTTATATTCAAGGGACTGGCCATGGCAAAAATCATCGAAACGTCCACTGGCGCATTGGCGCTGACCTTTGACGACGTGCTGCTGCAGCCCGGCCATTCCGAGGTCATGCCCGGCGAGACCGATGTCCGCACCCGCATCGCCGGCGACATCGACCTCAACGTGCCGATCCTCTCGGCGGCGATGGACACCGTCACCGAGGCCAGGCTCGCCATCGCCATGGCCCAAGCCGGCGGCATTGGCGTCATCCACCGCAATTTCTCGCCGGCCGAACAGGCCGAGCAGGTGCGGCAGGTCAAGAAATTTGAATCCGGCATGGTGGTCAATCCTGTCACCATCGGCCCCGACGCGACGCTCGCCGACGCGCTGGGCCTGATGCGCAGCTATTCGATCTCGGGCATTCCGGTGGTCGAGAATGGTGGCACTGGCGGCCACAAGGTCGGGCGGCTGATCGGCATCCTGACCAATCGCGACGTGCGCTTTGCCTCCGATCCGGCGCAGAAGGTCCATGAGCTGATGACCCGTGACAACCTGATCACGGTCAAGGAGAACGTCGACCAGGACGAGGCCAAGCGGCTTCTGCATCAGCACCGCATCGAAAAGCTGGTTGTCGTCGACAGGCAGGGCAACTGCGTCGGATTGATCACCGTCAAGGACATCGAGAAGTCGCAGCTCAACCCGCACGCCAGCAAGGACGCACAGGGCCGCTTGCGCGCCGCCGCGGCCACCAGCGTCGGCGATGACGGCTATGAACGCGCCGAACGTCTCATCGATGCCGGCGTCGACCTTCTGGTGATCGACACCGCGCATGGCCACTCGCAACGCGTGCTCGACGCGGTGACGCGCGCCAAGAAACTCTCCAACTCGGTTCGCATCCTGGCCGGCAACGTCGCCACCGCCGCGGGCACGCAGGCGCTGATCGACGCCGGTGCCGACGCCGTCAAGGTCGGCATCGGTCCGGGCTCCATCTGCACCACCCGCATCGTCGCCGGCGTCGGCGTGCCGCAGCTCTCGGCGATCATGTCGGCGGTCGAGACGGCGCACAAATCCGGCGTCTCGGTTATCGCCGATGGCGGTATCAAATATTCCGGCGATCTCGCCAAGGCGCTCGCCGCCGGCGCAAGTGCCGCCATGATCGGCTCGCTGCTGGCTGGGACCGACGAAAGCCCCGGCGAGGTCTATCTGCACCAGGGCCGCTCCTTCAAGGCGTATCGCGGCATGGGCTCGGTTGGCGCGATGGCCCGCGGCTCCGCCGATCGCTACTTCCAGGCCGAGGTGCGCGACACGCTGAAACTGGTTCCGGAAGGCATCGAAGGGCAGGTTCCCTACAAGGGACCTGTGTCTGGCGTGCTGCACCAGCTTGCGGGCGGCTTGAAAGCCGCTATGGGTTATGTTGGTGGCCGCGACCTTGCCGATTTCCGCGAGCGCGCCACCTTTGTGCGCATATCCAATGCCGGACTTCGTGAAAGCCACGCCCATGACGTCACGATTACCCGCGAAAGCCCGAACTATCCCGGTGGAGCCTGACCAGTACGGGCTCGGGCGGAACCTGACGGCAACGATCCTGCGGCTGTCTCGCCACGCAGGCGCGCTCTGTTTCCTGTCGGCGGTGGTTTTCATCGCCATGACGGCTCTGGAATTCTTCTATTTCCGCCAGTTGAGCGGCGGCTTGCCGTCGCTCGACATGCGCATTTTAGGGTTTACGCCGGACGAAGGCATGGCCTGGCTGACAGCGCTCGGCCGGCGCGGCGGCGAGATCATTCTCGTCTGGCACTATCTGACCTTCGACCTGTTGTTCCCGGCGCTCCTGTCGGTCACGCTGGTCAGCCTCATCCTGGCCACCGGCCGGCGATTGAAGGCTTTCCGCGTGCTGCCGGCGCAGCTGCAGTCGATTTTCGCGTTGGTCCTGGTGCTTCCCTAC
>NZ_RZTC01000123.1:14544-16963 GCF_004023165.1 Mesorhizobium sp. M7A.F.Ca.MR.176.00.0.0
TCCCTACACGCTTGCACATTACGTTCAGAACTTTGCGGTGGCGCGGCTTCTGTCCGATTTCCTGTCGGCCAACCCGGACTCGCTGTCTTTCGCCTCGGCGCTCACCGTCACCAAATTCGCGCTTTTCGCCATACCGGTGATCGTCATCGCGGCCTTCTGGCTGGCGGGCCAGAAACGCCAGGCCTGATGCCGCACGCGAAGCCCAACCGGGCAGGGGGCACTTGATGAACCAGACCACGATCTTCTGGCCCGTTCTCGCGCATGTGCTGCTGATCTACATCGTCTACTGCGTCCTGGGTCGTCGCAGATACGGCGCAATCAGGTCAGGCGAGGCGAAGGCCGGTCAGTTCAAGGTGCGTTCGGCCGAACCGGCCTCCAGCGTCACCGTTGCCGCCAATCTCACCAACCAGTTCGAACTGCCGGTGCTGTTTTACGTGCTGTGCCTGACGCTGCACCTGACCAACGGCGTCAACTATCTGACCTTGTCGCTGATGTGGATTTTCGTCGCGTCCCGCTATTTCCATGCCTGGATTCACCTGACCAGCAACAATCTGCTGCTGCGCAGCCGGTCATTCTTCGTCAGTGCGGTGATTCTCCTGCTGGGATGGATCTGGTTCGCGCTGCACCTGCTCGGCGCGGTCTGAGCAGAGCGCTTCTGCCTTCTCCCACAGGGGAGAAGGGAAGTCCGTTCGCCTAAAGGTCGAAAACCGCGATCTTGCGCTTGTCGAACTTGATGCCGATCTCGCCGCGTACCAGCTTGAGCGCGGCCTCGCCGAACACCGCGCGCCGCCAGCCTTGCAGCGCCGGTACGTCGGCTTCCTCGCCCTCGGCGGCGATACGGTCGATGTCGTCGCTGGAGGCCAGCACCTTGGAAGCGACGCCCTCCTTTTCGGCAACGATCCGCAGCAGCACCTTCAACAGTTCCGCCGCGGCGCTCGAGCCCTCGGGCGGCTGGAAACTCTTTGGCAGTTTCGGCATCTCTTCCTTGGGCAAAGCAAGCGCGGTGTTGACCGCGCCAAGCAGCGCCGTTGCCGTCGAGGAGCGCTCCCAGCCCTTCGGCGTCGTGCGCAGCTTGCCGAGGGCTGCCGCGTCGCGCGGCGCCTGCTGCGCCACCTCGTAGATCGCGTCGTCTTTCAGAACGCGGCCGCGCGGCACGTCGCGTTCGCGCGCCTCGCGCTCGCGCCACGCCGCAACGCCTTGCACGATCGCCAGTTCCTGCGGTTTCCGCAACCGCATCTTCAGCCGCTTCCAAGCGTCCTCGGGATGAGGATCATAGGTCTCGCGGGAGGTCAGGACCTCCATCTCCTCGTTGAGCCAATGGGCGCGGTTTTCTCGCTCCAATTCGGCGCTGAGGTGCTGATAGACCTCGATGAGATGCGTAACGTCGGCCAGCGCGTAGTCGAGCTGCTTGTCGGAAAGCGGCCGGTGGCGCCAGTCGGTGAAGCGCGATGACTTGTCGAGCCGTGCGCCGGTGATGCGCTGCACGAGCTGATCGTAGGAAACACTGTCGCCGAAGCCGCAGACCATCGCCGCCACTTGCGTGTCGAACACCGGATGCGGAACCAGATCGCCGAGGTGGACGATGATTTCGATGTCCTGCCGCGCGGCGTGGAAGACTTTGACCACCGCCTCGTTGGCCATCAGCCTGAAGAACGGCTTCAGGTCGATATCGGGAGCCAGCGGATCGATCAACGCCGTCACGCCGGGTGCGGCCATCTGTATGAGGCACAGGATCGGCCAAAACGTCGTTTCTCGTATGAATTCGGTGTCGACGGTGACGAAATCCGACTTTTCGAAAGCGGCGAGAACGGTCTCGAGTTCTTTCTGGGTGGTGATGACGTGCATCAAATCGCTTTTGACAGGAGTAAGGTCTTCCTAGATTTCAGCCGCCGGGGCTTTCGTCAAGCTTTGGCACCGCCATCATCAGGTTCCCGGACCATCGGAATCGTCGTTTCTCCTGGCCAGCCGCGCGAAAACCGTCGAGGTGCGCAGAAGCGCGGTGAAGCGGCCGCGCCTGCCTGCCGGCACACCGGACCGGGCCTGCATGCGGTAAAGGATGACGGCGATGAAGATCGCATAGACCACCGCGCTGAATACAAACAGGGCGCCCGGTCCGAAATATTGCATCGCCGTCGAGGCGGCGAACGGGCCGCCAATGGCGCCGAAGGAATAGAACAGCATCAGCGCCGCATTGATCAGCACGAACTCGCCCGTGTCGGCGCGATCGTTCGAATGCGCCGCCGACAGCGAATAGAGCGGCATGGCGAAACAGCCGAAGATGAAGATGAGGATGAAGTTGAGCGCCGGATTGCTGCCGGCGATGAACACCAGCGCCAGCGCCGAAAGCATCGCGCAGCAGGTCGTGATCAAGAGCACGCGGCGCCGATCCCAGCGGTCGGAGAGGTAGCCAAGCGGATAC
>NZ_RZTC01000124.1:0-15207 GCF_004023165.1 Mesorhizobium sp. M7A.F.Ca.MR.176.00.0.0
GGGGAGAAGATGCCGGCAGGCAGATGAGGGGCACCGCCGACGCCTCTCACTTCACGCTGCCATCAACCGCGCTTCAGACCTCAACCAGCCATCAATCCGGCAGAGCCACGCCGCCAATAGGCAGCCGCCAGCGTCTGATCGCGACCAAGTCCCAGCGTGTCGCGCCAGTATTCGCGCACGATCTTGGCGGCAGCGGCTTCCGCCGCAAACCAGCCGAAGACCGAACCGTCCTGCGGCCACGCTACCGAGCGGACAGCCTCGGCCAGCCGTCTGTCCTCGCCCGCCGGCACGCCGTTCCTTGTCAGCCAATGCAACTCGATGCGGGTGGCATTGTTGATCGCTTGCCTTTCGCCATCATTGGCGATCTCGACAAAGGCGACGCCCTTTGTCTCGGCCGGTATGTCTCCAGCAGCCGCGCCAGCGCCGGCAAGCCGGTTTCGTCGGCGCCCAAGACATACCATTCTGCCTGCCGCACCGGACGGCCGACCGGCCCCATGATGCCAACCTTCATGCCGGGCGCTGCCTGCATGGCCCAGGCGGAGCCGACGCTGTCACCCGGATGGATCAGGAAGTCGACGTCGATGAGGCCCGTTTCCACGTCGAGCGTGCGGATGGTGTAGACGCGCGCCACCGGGCGCCGGTCGTCGGCGGGCCAAGCCGGCAGGCCATTGCCGCCCAGCACTGGCCACAGCGGATCGGGCACCTCCCTGGTCGGAAACAGCATGCGGATGTGCATGCCGCCGAATTTGGTGAAACGCGAGAGATTCTCGCCGGCCAGCCGGATGCGGCGCATGTGCGGGGTGAGGTCGCGAATATCCGTCACCACCATCTCGCGGAACTGGGCGAGGCTGGTTTCGCCTGAGAGATCGCCGGTCCAGACGATCTCGGGGTTTTCCTCCTTGGCGTAGACCTGTACGGCTGTGGCCAGCAGGTCCTTGATACGGGCGAGCCCGTCGCGGTCGGCGGCATTGGCCCGCATCACCAGCCGTTCCATGTCGAAAGAGGCCCCGCCGAAGGCAAAGCGGAAATCGATGCGCTTTCCCTCATGCGAGGCATCGGCCTCGAAGCTCTGCAGTCTGTCGCTGATGCTGTCCATGTAATCAGGCAGATGTCGCAGGTTGAGCTGTGCCTCACAGGCCAATTCACGCACCGATGCTTGGCTCATTGTCAGCCTCCGATCCTGCCGGTGAGGGCCACCTTGAAGGTGCGGCCCTTGCCCTGTTCCGTTGCCGCCGAGGTCGACCATGCGCTTTGCGGGTCGGTATAGGCGGTGTTGAAGACGTTATCGACGCCGAAATCGAGCTTGAGGTTGTCATTGACGCGCCAGTTGGCGAAGACGTTGACCAGGTCGAAGGCGTCGTCGACGACGATTGGGTTGTTCAGACTGGTGCGGCGGGTGCGGGTGATCTCGCCGATGCTGAGATATTGCGCGCCGATGGTGAGCTGGTCTTCCAGCATGCGGAAGCCGATCGTGGCCGAGAAGCGGTCGAGCGGCGTGTTGTTCAATGCCTGGCCGGAATAAACCCCGCTGACCACCTTGGCGTCGATGAGCGCGCCGGAGAGGTTCACGAAACCCCAGACGTAGTCGTAGACGATCTCCGCCTCAATGCCTTTCAGTCGCGCGTCACCAATGTTGGCCGCCGTGCGCGGCCGGACGGCCGTTGGCACGGTCAGGTCGGTTTCGATATAGTCCTCGACGTCGGTGTGGAAGACGTTGACCTTGGCGCGCAGGCGGTCGCCCTCGGTCAGCACCTCGTCATACTTCACGTTGATGCCGGCTTCCCAGCTCTTCGCCGTCTCGGGCTGGAGCAGCAGGTTGGGCACATAGGTGTCGTCTGAGCCATGCGCGCCGCCACCACGGAAGACATCCTGCAGGCCCGGTGCCCGGTAGCCCTCGGAATAGGTGCCGTAGAGCTGAAAACCTTCGAAGGGCGTGACGCCGACAGTGACACGCGGCGACCAGCGGTCGCCGGAGATCGAGGCTTCCTGCGGCGGCACGGTTTTGGTCTCGCCATCCAGCGTATAGCCATCGTAGCGCAGGGCCGTGATCACCTGCAGCCAGTCCTCGTAATCGCCCTGCCACTGCAGGAAGCCGCCATAGCCCTGCTGTTCGCCGGCGCCGAAATGCGCCGCTTCCGAGGAGGCCTCGAGATAGTAGTAATCGAGTCCGTAGGTCAGCGTGTGGGCTAGCCCCCAGGCGTCGAAGCGCGAGGAGTTCTTCACGTTGAAGCCCGAGGTGGCGACATCATAGAAACGGAAATTGCCGATCCCTGAGGCGGGCGCGACCTGCGTCTGCTCGGCGCGGGTGCGGTTGTGATAGGCATTGGCGCTGAAGTCGATCAGCGCGTTGTCGTCGGGCTTCCAGGTATAGGCGGCGGTGTAGGTCTGGTTGGTGGTGTTGGTGTCGTAGCGGCTCAGTGTCGGCGAGGTCGAGCCGCTCGATCCGGTGATCTGGTCGTTGTAGCGCTGCAGGATGGCGCCGAGCTTCAGCTCGTGGTCATCGGCCGGCCGCAGAGTCGTCTTCAGATAGCCGCTGGTCACCCGCTCGCCGGTCCATGGCACGGTCTCGCCATTGCCGTCGGTGTAGCTGTCGCGGTCGCGATAGATGAGGTTGCCGATGATGTCGGCATCGTCGCTGAAACGGTAGGCGCCGGTGGTGCTGGTGGTGAAGCCGTCGCCATTGTCCTCGTAGCCGAGCTTCTCGCTCAGCGCCCAGCGTTCATCCTTCTTGAGGAAATCACCGGCATCCTTGGTCTCGAAGGAGACGCCCCCGCCGATGCCGCCCGAACCATAGGCGTTCGAAACCGGGCCGCGAATGACGGTGGCTTCCTTGATGAGGTCAGGTTCGACATAGAACGAGCCAGAACCATGACCGACGCGCCAATAGTCCTGGCGGGCGCCGTCGAGCGTCACGACGACGCGGCCATATTGTTCCAAACCGCGAATGTTGATGGCGGTCGCCGGGTCGTCGCCATTCATCGAGGCAGCGACGCCGGGCGTGGTGCGAAAGATGTCGGCGGCGGTGTCGGGCTGGATACGGTCGAGTTCGTCCTGATCGATGGCGCTGATGGCGGCCATCGATTCGATCACCGCCGTCTTGATCATCGTTGCCGAGATGGTGATCACGTCGAGCATCGTCGCCGGCTGGTTCTGTGCGGGATTGGCCGGCGCCAGGCGGCCGGCCTTGGCGGCGGCCTTTTTCTCCTGGTCCTGTTCCTGCGCGCTGGCAAAGGGCACAGCGCATAGGCCGAGCACGAAGGCGAGCGCGGTGCTCGCCATCAAGGTCGTGTTTGTTGTCGTTGTCATGCAGCCCCTAAGCAAAAGCAAAACTGCTGGCGGTGGCTGAAAAGCCTTGGCTGGCATGATTGAAAATCCCTCGACCAGGCGGGTCGGGGCAGGGGTCACATATTAAAACATGATGACATGATTCAACTTTAATTTTATAGCCGACCGTCATCGAGAAGCATCTGGCACGGAGCAGCGGCATGGTCGGAAGTGTGGGCGAGGGCAAGAGGATCGGCTAGTTGCAACCAGGCAGGATCGCGGCGATGCTGCTTCTGGCGCTGTCGGTGCTGGCGCCTTCCTGCGGTTTCAAGGCGCTGGCCGCCGAGGGCGTTGTCGACGCGCTGGGACGAACCGTCGCGCCGGGACCGGCAACGAGGATCCTGACGCTGGGCTCCGACGTTACCGAGATCGTCCACGCGCTCGGCGCCGGCGAGCGGATCATCGCCGTCGATCGCGGCAGCAAATATCCGCCATCCGTGGCCGGGAAGCCTAATGTCGGCTACCGCCGCCAGCTTTCGGTCGAGGGGTTGGCGAGCTTGCGTCCCGATCTGATCCTGGCGGCCGAGGACAGCGGGCCGCCGGAGGCGGTCGAGGTGCTGAAATCACTGGCGATCCCGATCGTCTTCGTCCCGCAGGACAACACCCCGCAAGGCATCGAGCGCAAGATCACCCTGATCGCCGCCAGCCTTGGGCTCGAGGACAAGGGCAAGGTGGTTTCCGCCGAGGTGCTCACCGCCTTTCAGACGGCAGCCGATCTGACAGCAAAAATCCCGCCGGAGCGGCGCAAGAAAGTGGTGTTCTTTCATGGCCTTGTGAAGCTGAGCGCAGCCGGTGCCGGCACCTCGGCCGACGCCATCATCCGCTACGCCGGCGGCCGCAACCCGATGGATGTCGTGCAGGGCTACAAGGCGGCATCAGAGGAAAAGCTGATCGAGATGGCGCCTGATGTCATCCTGATGATGAGCGACGGCAAGGGTGGCCCGACGCCCGAGCAGGTGTTCGGCAACCGCGCGCTGGCGGCAACGCCGGCGGCGGCCAACAAGGCGCTGGTGGTGCTCGACGGCGCCTACATGATCGGCTTCGGCCCGCGCACATCAGATGCGATCCGCGACCTGGCGAAGGCGCTCTATCCGGAAGGGGAATGACGTCGCGAAATCGCAAGGCGTTTCGGCTGGGCAGTACCAATTCGTCGTCGAACCCGTTGCGCTTGATAAATCCTGTCCGTCCGGATTTCTCCGGATCGGCTTCCGCCCGAACAAACTTGGCGGCTCGGCCTGAAACATTGGCACGATATTCTAAGCCGCTCGGTTGACCGTGAATGTGCTCTCCAGCCTATAATTATACTAAATTCATAGACTAACTGCGAACGTTCGAGGCGCTCGCACTTGGCCTGTGAAAACCGGCTGCACAAAGGGAGCGCGCATCGATGCCGAAGACAGAGTCCAATCCGATCGACCTCGGCACCAGGGCGGCCGATTTCCTGTTGCCCGACGCGCAAGGCGTGCTGCACCGCCTCGCCGATTTCGACGCCAAGCCGGCCTTGCTCGTCGCCTTTATTTCCAACCGCTGCCCGTTCGTCGTGCTGATCCGTGAGCAGCTTGCCGTTTTCGCCAGGGATTATGCCGGCAAGGGGCTGCAAGTGGTGGCGATCAACGCCAATGACCATGAGGCGCATCCGGAGGAGACGCTGGCCCGCATCGGCGAAGAGGCCGAAAAATTCGGCTATTCCTTCCCCTATCTCAAGGATGCGTCGCAGCAGACGGCCAAGGCCTATGGCGCCGCCTGCACACCCGACTTCTTCCTGTTCGATGCCGACCGGCGGCTCGCCTATCACGGCCAGTTCGACGATGCGCGGCCGGGTAATGGCAAGCCGGTGACCGGTGCCGATCTGCGGGCAGCGGTCGACACGGTGCTGGAGGGCGGCAGGCCCACTGCCAGCCAGGTGCCGTCGATCGGCTGCAACATCAAGTGGAGCGCCGGCAACGAGCCGGTCTGGTCTTCCAGCGCGGCCCGCGCGGCCTAGCGCCGTCCTCGACGCATTCGCCAGGTATCCATGCCCAAGCCGCAAAAATCCGTTTCTGACAGCTTGCTGCTCCAGGCCGACGTGCTGGTGCTGGGCGGAGGTCCGTCAGCGGCCTGGGCGGCTGTCGCTGCGGCCGAGAGCGGCGCCAAGGTGGTGCTGGCCGACAAAGGTTATCTTGGCACCAGTGGCGCCACCGCGCCCTCCAACACCGGCACCTGGTGCGTGCCGCCGGGCGACAACAGGCATGCCGTCGTTGAGCGGCGTTGGCAGCGCACCGGCGAACTCGCCGACCCGCGCTGGATGCTGCGCTGCGTCGATACCGCCTACCGCAATCTGCTCAGGCTGTCCGAATGGGGCTATCCCTTTCCGAGCGAGGATGACGGCCGGCTCTACATCGCCAATCTGCGCGGGCCGGACTACATGCGCTTCATGCGCCGCCGGGTGCTGTTGGCCGGCGTCACCGTGCTCGACCATCACCCGGCGCTCGAACTTCTGTCCGACGGCGATGCCATCGTTGGCGCCGCCGGTGTCGCCCGGCAGATCGGCCAGGACTGGCGCGTCGACGCCAACGCGGTGGTGCTGGCGACGGGCGGCTGCGCTTTCCGCGAGCGCATCCTCGGCGCGACCGGGCTGACCGGCGACGGCTATCTGATGGCGGCGGAAGCCGGCGCCAGCCTGTCGGGCATGGAGTTCACCGGCAAGTACACGCTGGCGCCCTATGGCTCCTCATTGAACAAGGGCCTGCCGTTCCGCTGGGCATCGTTCCATCGCGAGGATGGTTCGCCGATCCTCGGGCCGACCGGCGAGCCGTTGCGCAACGGCATCGGCGACCGCGAGGAGGAAGTGGCGCGTGCGCTGATCGACGGCCCGGTCTATGCGCGGCTCGATCAAGCCGAGCCGGCGCTGCAAGGCTGGCTGCGCCAGGGTCAGCCGAACTGCTTCGTGCCCTATGACCGCGCCGGCATCGACCCGTTCAGCGAACTGTTCCGTATCACCTTGCGCGCCGAAGGCACGGTGCGCGGCACCGGCGGCATCGACATCGTCTCCGACGATTGCGCCACCGGCGTGCCCGGCCTCTATGTTGCCGGCGACGCTGCCAGCCGCGAGATGATGACCGGTGCGGTATCAGGCGGCGGCGCCTTCAATTCGTCCTGGGCGCTGGCCAGCGGCTGGTGGGCCGGCAAGGGCGCCTCGACCCATGCCCAGCGCCGCACCGGCAAGGCGTTCCGCAGCGCAGTGCAATCGCTCGGCCAGGCCGGCTTGCGTCCTGCATCATCGGCGAGGGCCGACATCTCGGCGGGCGAAGTTATCGAGGCGGTGCGTAGCGAAGTCACGCCGCTCGACAAGAATTTCTTCCGCACTGGCGAGGCCCTGGAGAAAAGCGGCGAGCGGCTGGAGAGTGTCTGGCGCGACGTGCGCAGCCATCTGCAAGGCGAGGGGCTGGACCGGGTCCGTACCCGAGAGGCAGCTTCGATCGCCGCTGCTGGGCGTTGGTCCGTGGCCGCCGCGCTGCACCGCACCGAGAGCCGCGGCATGCACCGCCGCACCGATCTGCCGGGCAAGAGCCCGGCCTTCGCGCACCGGCTGGTCATCACCGGTGTGGATGCGTTCCGCATCGCAGGTGCGCCTGAGCGGCTGGCGGAGCTGGCGTCATGATCGAGATCGTCTCGGCCACGCGCTGCGTCGAATGCGACATCTGCGTCAAGGTGTGCCCGGCCAACGTCTTCGACGCGACCGACAATGGCGTGCCGGTGATCGCTCGCCAGGAGGACTGCCAGACCTGCTTTCTTTGCGAGATCTATTGCCCGACCGACGCGCTTTATGTGGCCGAGTTCGCCGAAGGGCCGACCGGCATCACGGAAGCTCAGGCCGACGCCCGCCAGCTGTTCGGCTCCTATGCCCGCGCGCTTGGCTGGAAGCGCGGCAAGGCGGGCGGCTCGGAATTCGACCCGACGCACCGCATCCGCGTGGCGCAGTGAACCGATCGGAGACAGATATGGATCGCCCGAACATGGACCGGATCGTCGTCAGCGACATCAGCAAGACCTTCCAGCTCAAGCCGGGGCAGTTCGTCACCGTGGATGGCGAGGCGACCGACCGCGTCACCGTGCTCGACGGCGTCGATCTTTCCATCCGCAAGGGCGAGTTCATCACGCTGGTCGGCCCGAGCGGCTCGGGCAAGTCGGTGCTGCTCGATATCATTGGCGGGCTGACGCAGGCGACCGGCGGCAACGTCCAGCTCGACGGCAGGCGCATCACCAGGCCCGATCCAAAGACCGGCTATGTCTTCCAGCAATATGCGCTGTTTCCCTGGCGCACGGCGCTCGCCAACATCGAATATGCGCTGGAAGTGCGCGGCGTGGCCAAGGCCGAGCGTACCGCCACAGCCCGCCATCTGTTGGCGCTGTTCGGCCTTGCCGGTTTCGAGGACCGTTTTCCCAACCAGCTGTCCGGCGGCATGCAGCAGCGTGTGGCGATCGCGCGTGCGCTGGCCAGCAACCCGGAAGTGCTGCTGATGGACGAGCCGTTCGCGGCGCTCGACCAGCAGACGCGCGAGCTTCTGCAAGGCGAGCTGCTGCGGATATGGGGCAAGATCAACACCACGGTGATTTTTGTCACCCACTCGATCGACGAGGCGATCTTCCTCGCCGACCGCGTCGTGGTGATGACGGCACGGCCGGGCGCGGTGAAAGAGATCATCGACATCGACCTGCCACGACCGCGCGACGGCGACATCCGCGCCAGCGCCGAATTCAATCTATATCGCGCCCGCGTCTGGGACGTGCTGCGCGACGAGGTCAACAAGGCGCAGAAGGACTGGACCCTGTCGCCAGCCTTCAGTCACTGAGGAGCTGGACCAATGGCCTATCTGACCGAGAAGTTTGGCTCCGCGGGAGCGCTCCACCTGTTTGCCGGCGCTGGCGAAACGGTAGCCGCCGCCAGGGTCCCGGCCATCAAGGCCAGCGCCAAGATCCGGAGCAAGAAAGCAAGCCACGGCACGTTCCTCTATGGCGTGCCGCTGCTCGGCCTGTTCTTCCTGCTGTGGGAGATCGCGCCCCGACTCGGCTGGCTGAACCGGATCTTCTTTCCGCCGCTGAGCGAGGTCCTGGTCGCCTGGTGGGCGCTGCTCGCCTCGGGCGTGCTGATCGAGCATATCGGCATCAGCCTGCAGCGCGCAGCGATCGGCTTCGCACTCGGCGTGGTGGTGGCCATCCCCCTCGGTCTGTTGATGGGGCGCTATTCGCTGTTCGAGAAGGTTTCCGACCTCCTGGTGCAGACGCTGCGAAACACATCGCAATTCGCACTGCTGCCGGTGTTCATCCTGTTGCTCGGCATCGGTGAGGAATCGAAGGTCGCGATCACCTTCTACTCCTCGGTTTTCTTTCTCCTCGTCAACACGATCAGCGGCGTCAAGTCGGTGGATCCGCTGCTGATCAAGGCGGCGCGCTCGATGGGTACGTCCGACTTCGATCTGTTCCGCAAAGTCATCCTGCCGGCCAGCATTCCCTCGATCGTCGCCGGCGCCCGGCTGGCGGTGAAATCCTCGCTGTTCGCGGTCATCGGCGCCGAGATGCTGGCGGCCAAATCCGGCCTCGGTTTCCTCATCCAGAACTCGCAGCTGATGATGGAAACGGCCGACATGTACGCCGGCATCCTGACGCTGACCGTCATCGGCCTGACCGTCAATTACCTGCTCGTCTGGTTCGAGCGCTGGGCAACGGCCTGGAAAGGCCAGTCCGAGACCTCGCTCATCTGAGCCACCCATTCATTCCAATCAGGAAGGATTTTTCCCATGCCCAACATTCCATTCGACGCCCTTCGCCGGCTGCTGCTGAAGGGCGCTATTGCCGTCGTCATCGGCCTTGGCGGCATGCCTGCCTTCGCGCAGGACAAGCCTGAAATTATCCGCATCGGCAGTACCGCGCCGGGGCATCTCAAATTCATCCTCGCCCAGAAGGACGGCTGGTGGGAGAAGGAGTTCGCCAAGGACGGCATCAAGGTCGAACTGGTGACTTTCAATGGGGGTTCGGAGGCGACGACCGCGCTGGCCACCGGCGCGATCGAGTTCACCTATACCGGCAACAATCCGGCGCTGCGGGTTGCTGCGTCCGGCGCCGACGTCAAGCTGATCGGCCTGTCGAGTTATGTGAAGGCCGGCGGTTCCTACATCGTCGTCAAGACCGACTCGCCGTTGAAGACGCTGCAGGATCTCAGGGGCAAGAAGGTCGCCTATCTCACCGGCACGGTGCGGCATTCGAACTTCAGCAAGGCACTGAACAGCGTCGGCCTGACCATCAATGACGTCGAAGGTCTGAACCTGCCGTTCGAGGCATCCGGCCCGGCGTTGCTGCGCGGCGATATCGACGCCATTGTCGAGACCGATTCGACGGCGGCCAAGCTGGTCGACGCCGGCGAGGCGCGCGTCCTGTTCGACACCAGCACTCATCCGGAATGGAACGTGCCCAACGTCATCTCGGTCAACGGCGCCTTCGCGGCGAAATATCCCGATCTGGTCAAGCGGCTGCTGAAGGTCGATATCGAGATTTCGCGTTGGGCCGATGCCCATCCGGACCAGACGATCAAGACCTTTGTCGAGGCCACCAAGTCGTCGGAAAAATCCGTCCGCAAGACCTACGCCGACGGGGTGTTCCATCAGGATCCGAAACTCACGGACGACGCGATCGCCGCCTTGCAAGGCGAGGAGAAATTCATGGCCAGCGCCGGGCTCCTGAAGGGCTCGATCGACTATGGCAAATGGGTCGACAAGAGCTTTGTCGATGGCGCCGCGGCTGAAGTCGCTGCCGTCCAATAGACTAGAAGCATCGAGCGGGGCGGGCGCTTTGCCGCGCCGCCCCGTTCGTCTGGTTCGTCAAATCTCCGGGATGTTCTCCTTGAAGATCACCTGCAGCCTTGGCTGGTGCAGTTCATAGGGCAATCCCCGGACCGCATGGATCAGGGTGTTGAGCGCTTCGCGGGCCTCGACGCGCGGGTTCTGGTCGATGACCGCGTCGAGCGTGCCGTCGAGCAGAAGGTCCTTGGTGCCGTCCGTCACTTCGTGACCGAGGAAGACCATGGATTGGGCGCGGCCGCGCTCCTTGAGCGCGCGGGCGATACCGGTGTTGCCGGCGCCGACATTGTAGATCGCGGCAAGGTCGGGGTGCCGCTCCAGCAGGGCTGATGCCTCCGAATAGGCCTTCTCGCGATCGTCGAGCATTTCGCGCATCTCGACGATCTGCAGATTGGGTGATTCCTCGGTCAGCACGTGGCGGAACCCCATCTCGCGTTCTTCGTGGCCGCGATAGGACAGCGAGCCGGCGAACAGCGCCACCTTGCCCGGACGCCCCGATCCCATGAAGCGGTTGAGCAGATAGCCGGCCAGCCGCCCGGCGGCGCGGTTGTCGATGCCGATATACGCGACCCTGGGCACATGCAGGATGTCGGAAGCGATGGTCACCACCTTGATGTCGTTGGCCGACAGGGAGCGGATCGCTTCGCGCACCGTCGGATGGTCGAGTGCGATGACGCCGACGCCTTGCGTCTGTCCGCGCAGATCCTGCAGCAGGCGAGCGAGCCGGTCAGGATTGAAGCCCTCTATGGTGGCGATACGAACATCGAGGTCGGGCCGCGCCAGAGCCTGTGCCTCGATGTGGCGGTGCAGCATCTTGATGAAGGAATTGGTGCCGGCCGGCAGGGCGAAGTCGAGCCGGATGACCTCGCCGGGCGAGGGCCGTGGCGGCGTGCCGTTCGGGCCTTCGGCGATGTAGCCGAGGCGCTGCGCCATTTCGAGCACGATTTCCCGCGTGCGCGCCCGTACGCCGGGCCGGTTGTTGAGCACGCGGTCGACGGTGGCGGCCGAGACGCCGGCCTCCCGGGCTATGTCAGTCAGGGTGGAACGCACCGTCTTTCATCTCCTGCATGCGTCGGATCGGCTGGTGACGGCTTCCGCGTCATCGGCGATTCTGATGGGAAATGATGTATCCGCCCTTGGCCGATGTGCAAGCCGCCGGGCTAAATCAAATGGTCCGGCAGGGGTGCGCAGGGCCGGGAAGGGTCGGGTGCCCTCAAATTGAGGCATCCGGCTTGACGGATGGATCCCGTTTTTGTGCATTTCCTTGCCCTATTGCGATGTTATGATGTGTTTTGATTATTTATGATGTTGACAGCCTTGCCATGCTGTCGTCAATATCCCTCATAAGGGTCGTGGAGGAAACGTGGCCCTGAGGGAGGAGTTTCAATGTCTGACTTGATCCGCATCTCGCGGCGCCGGCTGCTGGCATCTGGAGGAAAGGCGGCCGTCATGATGGCCGCTGCTGGTATCGCACCCCAATTCATTCGTCCCGGCCGTGCCTATGCGGCCGACGCGCTGGCGCCAGGCATGATCGGCGGCCCGACGGGCTTCGAAGGGGCCGAGCGCTACCAGTATGGCGCCGATACGCCGGAAGGCCGCGCCATCGAGGCGGCGAAGGCGCTGAAGGGCGCCGGCAAGGCGCCGACCAAGATCGTGCTCGGCCTGTCCGACGGCTCGATCGGCCAGCTCACGCAGCCGTTCCCGGCCGGTGCGCCGTCGATCAAGGAGCTGTGGGAAAAGGAAACCGGCATCGCGATCGAAATCGTCGGTCTGCCGAACGGCCAGGAATTCACCAAGACGATGCAGGACATCTCCACCAAGGGTGGGGCCTACGACATCTACTCGACCGAATGGAACCGCCTCGGCGACCTCGCCGAAACCGGCGGCATCGCCAAGCTCGACGACTTTGTCGCGCAGCATAAGCCTGAATGGGACGATCCCGTCAGCGGCTATGTCAACGGCGCCAAGGGCGTGTCGCTGCTCAACAAATACCGCGGCTCGAACTATGGCGTGTCGCTGGACGGCGACTTCCAGACCTGGGTCTACCGCACCGACCTGTTCGGCGACGAAGCCGAGAAGAAGGCCTTCAAGGACAAATACGGCTACGATCTGGCGCCGCCGAAGACCTGGAAGCAGCATGGCGACATCGCCGCCTTCTTCCAGCGACCGGACAAGGGCCTGTTCGGCTCGACCGACCTGCGCAACCAGGGCTGGGGCTACACGAACTGGTACCAGCGCTATGTCTCGATGGCTTCGCCCAACCAGTTCCTGTTTGGCGATGACGGCAAGCCGATGATCAATTCCGAGCAAGGCATCGCCGCCACCAACGAATATGTTGCTTCGCTCGCGCATCATTCGCCGGATGCGATCTCCTGGGGCTGGCCGGAGCAATATGGCAACTTCGCCAAGGGTGGTGCGGCGATGACCTGCGCCTTCTCCAACCTGCCGAAATTCCTCGACAATGCCGGCAACAAGGATTCAGCCGTCACCGGCAAGATCGGCTCGATGCTGCCGCCCGGCCGCGAGATCGGCGGCAAGCTGATCAGCCGTTCCGTGCTGTGGTTCTCGCTGACCGGCATGGTCTCGTCGCAGTCGAAGAACCAGGAGGTCGCCTACCTCCTGCTGCAATGGCTGGGCTCGGCCCGCATCTATGCCTGGATGAGTGCCAACCCCGGCGGTTATCTGGACCCGTTCCGGCTTTCGGACTTCTCCGATCCGCTGGTGCGCCAGACCTATCATGCCTACCACATGGACGTCGTGCGCGAGACGGTCGCCCGCACCGTGCCGACCATCAACTATCCCGGCGCGACAGCCTTCCACAATGCGCTCGACGAGAACCTGATGGCGGCGCTGACCAAGGCCAAGACATCGGAGCAGGCGATGGCCGACACCGAGGCAGAGTGGAAAAAGATCGCCCGGCGCACCGGCGAGGACAAACTGCTCGAAGCCATCAAGACCAACAAGGAGGCCTGGCCGACAGTTCTCGATCCAATCGTCTGATCCTTCTCCCTGGATCATATCGAAGGAGGGGAGGAGCCTACTTCTCCCCTCCGCCCACAACGCCACCAGCAAAGCCGCCAGATGAAGCGTTCCGTTCCTTTCCTGATATTCCGCTATGCCGCGATCTTCGCGGCCATGGCGGTGACGCTGGTGCCGATCCTGTGGATGGTGTCGATGGCATTCAAGCCGATCGCCGAATGGTCGGCGACCGGCGCCGAACTGACCTGGTGGCCGAAGAACCCGACGCTCAGCAATTTCCGTTTCGTCTTCGGCGAGTCGACCAACAATTTGATCGTCGCGCTCGACCGTAACGCGCTGAAGCCGATCCTCGCATCGCTGCTGTCGGCGGTTTTCGGCACGGTGATCGCCATGTCGGCGGGCACAGCCGCGGCTTATGGGCTGTCGCGTTTCGGCTCCGGCCAGAACCTGCCGCTGGCGCTGATCCAACTCAGGATCTTTCCGCCGATGGCGGTCATGATCCCGGTGATGATCATGTGGGCTTTCCTCAACTTCACCGACAGCTGGTGGGGCCTGGCGCTGATCTACGGCATCGTCACCTTGCCGTTCGCCTTCTGGCTGATGAAGACCTTCTTCGACGACATGCCGCGCGAGATCGAGGAGGCAGCGCTTGTCGAAGGCTGTTCGCGGCTGCGCGTCTTCACCCGCATCACGCTGCCGATGATGCGCGCGCCGCTCGCAAGTGCCGCGCTCTTCGTCTTCATCCTCAACTGGTCGGACTATCTGATCGCGCTGCTTCTGACGACGCGCGAATGGGTGACGATCCCGGTCTACATGGCCTCGCTATCCTCCTCGATGACCGGGCAGCTCTATGGCGCCAAGGCGGCGCTTGGCCTGATCGCGGCCGTGCCGCCGGTCATCATGGGCATCGCCATCCAACGCCATCTGGTGCGCGGGTTGACGTTCGGGGCGCTCAAGCAATGAGCGCGGTGACTGCCATGACGTCCAAGGATGAGATGAAAGCCGTCGGAGCAAAGCCGGTTTCGCGCGATGAGGGCGCAAGGCTGGGTTTCCGGCTGACGCTGCCTGCGCAGATCCTGGTGCTGTTCATCTCGGCCTTCCCGCTGTTGATGCAGCTCTACATCAGCGTCACCGACTGGTCGCCCCTGTCGGGCACCGGCTGGTGGAACGCCTGGTCGATGTGGAACAGCTTTGCCAACTACACCGATCTCGCCGCCGACGCGCGCTTCTGGAGCGCGCTGAAGCGTACGGTCATTGTCATGATCGTCTGCGTGCCGGCGGAATTCCTGCTTGGGCTAGCGCTGGCGACGCTGTTTGCCGACGATTTCCCGGGCAAGCGCGCCTTCTATTCGATCCTGCTGATGCCGATGATGGTGGTGCCGGCGGTGGCCGGCTACATGTTCTTCATGCTGTTCCAGTCGGGAGGGCCGGTGAACGACATCTTGTCGGCGCTCACCGGATCTCCCGTCACCATCGCCTGGCTGTCGGATCCGACTCTGGCGCTGATTGCGGTGATGGTCGCCGACATCTGGCAATGGACGCCGCTGATGTTCCTTATCCTGCTTGCCGGCCTGGTCGGCGTGCCGGAGGACCAGATCAAGGCGGCGACGCTGCTCGGCGCCAATCCGTGGCAGCGCTTCGTCACCATCGTGCTGCCGAAGATGAAGACGATCATCATCATCGCGCTGGCGATCCGGGTAATCGAGAACTTCAAGATCTTCGACACGCTCTACATCATGACCGGAGGTGGCCCCGGCGTCGCCACCGAAACCATCTCGGTCTACATCTACAAGCTCACCACGCAGGATTTGATCTGGGGCTATGTGGCGGCGATCGCGCTGGCCATTTTGGTCGTGCTGTCGATCGTCGCGGTGTTTGCCATGAAGCGCATGGCGCGGGCACGCGAGGTAGCGGCATGAGCGCGATCCACTTGCAAAACCTGGTCAAGAAATTCGGCGACTTCACCGCGCTGAAGACCATGGATTTGGCAATTGCCGATGGCGAGTTCATGGCGCTGCTCGGCCCGTCGGGCTGCGGCAAGTCGACGACGATGAACATGATCGCCGGCATG
>NZ_RZTC01000124.1:15217-16749 GCF_004023165.1 Mesorhizobium sp. M7A.F.Ca.MR.176.00.0.0
CGGCATGGAAGAGCCGACCGGCGGCAAGATCCTGTTTGGCGAGCGCGACATGGCCGGCGTGCCGATGGGCCGGCGCGGCGTCGGCTTCGTCTTCCAGAACTACGCCATCTTCACGCATATGACGGTGCGCCAGAACCTTGCCTATGGACCAAAAATGCGGGGGGCTGCCAAAGCCGAGATCGATCGCCGCGTCGGCGCCATCGCCGAGATGCTGCAGCTTTCGCCGCTGCTCGACCGCAAGGCCGACAGGCTGTCGGTCAATATATTGCAACGGGTGGCGATCGGCCGCTCGGCGATCATGGAGCCGGCGATCTTCCTGCTCGACGAGCCGCTGTCCAATGTCGACGCCGCTTTCCGGGCCGTCATGCGCACCGAACTGAAGCAGCTGCAGCGGCAGTTCCGCCAGACCATGGTGTATGTCACCCACGATCAGCTCGAGGCGATGACCATGGCCGACCGCATCGCGGTCATGGATCATGGCGTGCTGCAGCAGGTCGGCACGCCGCTCGAGGTCTACAACGATCCGGCCAATGTCTTCGTCGCCCGCTTTATCGGTGCGCCGGGCATGAATCTGCTCAAGGGCAGGCCAGCGGAGAGCGACCGCGGACTGGTCGTCGATCTCGGACCGCTGGGCGTCACGCCGCCGCTGCCGGGCGAACTCGCGATGGCCATGCGCGGTGCGCGCGGCGAGGTGCTTTACGGATTCCGGCCTGAACAGGCGACGTTGGTGCAGAATGGGCAGGGGCTCGCAATGCCGGTGACCTTTGTCGAACGGATCGGTGCGCGCACCATCGTTCATCTCGGCCAGGGCGAGGCGGCTGTGAAAACGGTGTTCGACAATGATGTCGGACTGGCTATCGGCGACACCGCTGTCATCGCCCCCACTACGTCGTCGGTGCGCGTCTTCGACGCCGCTACCGGCCGCGCCATGAGGGTGGGAGGCTGAGATGTTGGTCCGGCAAATTTTCGCAAGTTGGCGCCGCCCCTCACCCTTACCCTCTCCCCGTGTAGAGACGGGGAGAGGGGGGCGTCATCGTTGGAGCTTCTCCCTTCTCCCCGTCCCTATACGGGGAGAAGGTGCCGGCAGGCGGATGAGGGGCGGCGCCGGCGTTCGCTACCTGTCACTGATCCGTGGAGCGACCTGAGCCATGGCCGATATCGTCTTCCGTAATGTGACCAAACGCTACGGCAATACACTCGCCGTCGATGACGCCTCGTTCACCGTTAACGACAATGAGTTCTTCTGCTTCTTCGGTCCGCCGCTGTCGGGCAAGTCGACCATCCTGCGCCTGGTGCTCGGGCTGGAGACACCTGACACCGGCGAAATCCTGATCGGAGGCAGGCCGGTCAACGCGATGTCGCCGGCCGAGCGCAACGTGGCGATGGTGTTCCAGAACCTGGCGCTGTTCCCGCATATGAGCGCGCTCGAAAATGTCCGCTTTCCCCTGGTCGAACGCCGGGTCGCCGAGGCCGAGATCAAGCGGCGGGTCACCGACGTCGCGGCGAAGCTGCATATCGGCCATATCCTGCCC
>NZ_RZTC01000125.1:0-16449 GCF_004023165.1 Mesorhizobium sp. M7A.F.Ca.MR.176.00.0.0
GACCTAAAGCGCGTCGCATGAATCCGTTTCAGCGCGACGCGCTTTAGACGATTGCGGTCGCCGAAACCTGATGCCGCGACATCTCGATCGCCGAAAACCGTTTCAGAAACGCGTTCTGCGCCCAGGTCACCGAGCGTGGCGTGAAATCGAAGCGGTCGGCATTGAAGCCGCGCGGACGGCCGAAGAACTCGGTCGCCTCGGCGGTCGAAAAGCCGGCGAGCAGCGTTGCCTCGAAATAGGCGGCGATCTGGTCGGCGCGCTTGATCTCCTTGCGCAGCGCAGCACTTGGCTCCTGCGGCAGCGAGAAGCGCAGATGGATGGCGCGCTGCAGCCGCAACTCACAATCCTTGTAGCTGCCGCCCATCACCGATTTGAACGGTGAGATCATGTCGCCGATGACATATTCGGGGGCGTCGTGCAGAAGAGCCGCCAGCCGGGCGTCGGCCGAAGCCTCGGGTACCAGGTCGCGGAACAGCGCTTCGACCAGCAGCGAGTGCTGGGCAACCGAAAAAGCATGCTCGCCACTGGTCTGGCCGTTCCAGCGGGCAACGCGGGCGAGCCCGTGCGCAATGTCTGAAATTTCGATGTCGAGCGGCGAGGGGTCGAGCAGGTCGAGCCGGCGGCCCGACAGCATGCGCTGCCAGGCGCGTGCCGGCGCGCCGACGCGGTCGGCCGCCATCAGGCCTCCTCCGCGCTGACGGCTTCCTGCGGGAAGGCGAATTTTGCCCAGCGGGGAATGGCTAGTGTAACCGGAATGTTCGCCGCCATGATCGGCAGGTCGGCGTCGAGCGCCGCCTTGATCCGGTCGATGCGCGCAATCGCCAGACCGATCGTGCCGGCGGTCGAGCCGAGCGTGCCAACCGGCCTGCCTTCGACGGTCAGTTCGGAGCCGGGCGCGGGCAGGGGCCGGTCGGCTGACACGATCAGAACGCGTCGCCTGGCGGTGCCGCGATGCTGCATGCGCGAGACGACCTCCTGGCCGACATAGCAGCCCTTCTTGAAGCCGACGCCACCGGTTTCGTCCAGCAGCACGTCGTGGGGAAAGGCGTCTCCGAGTTGGTAGTCGCTGCCGCTTTCGGCAATGCCGCCGGCAATGCGGAAGGCTTGCCACGCGGCAAGATCGCTGCGCTCATCTGTTTCGCCATAGGAACGCGTGACGGCACCCTTCGGAAAGCGCGTGTCGGCGGCCGCCGTTGAATCGGATTGCGAGGGTGTTGATTCATGTCCCCATGCAACGGTGACAAATGCCTGATCGGATTTGGCAATCTCGACCTTGGCGCGCAGTTTGTAGAGCGTCAGCCGGCGTATGAAATCGTCCGATATGTCGGCTCGGCATTCGAGCCGGAATGCATTCTCGCCGGTGCGCGAGATCAGGAAATCGAACAGGATCTTGCCTTGCGGCGTCAGCAGCGCACCGGGCTTGGCTTCGCCGGGAGCCAGGATGTCGAGATCGGTGGTCAGGATGTTCTGCAAAAAATGCTCGGCATCCGGACCTGATACGGAAACGAGGGCGCGGTCTTTGAGCTGGGCAAAGGGCATGGGCGGAAAAGCAACCTGATCTTGCAAAACGGTCGGCCTTTACGTAAGCCGCTGGCACTCCCCCCGCAAGAGAGCATGGCCATGATCTACGACCTCATCCTGACAGGCGGCACCGTGGTCAACCACGACGGCGAAGGGAGACGCGACATCGGCGTGAAGGGCGCGCGCATCGCCGCCATCGGCGATCTCCGCCAGGCCTCGGCGGGCGAGACGATCGATTGCCGCGGCCTGCATATCCTGCCGGGCGTCATCGACAGCCAGGTGCACTTTCGTGAGCCGGGATCGGAGCACAAGGAAGATTTGGAAACGGGTTCGCGCGCGGCCGTGCTTGGCGGCGTCACCGCCGTGTTCGAGATGCCCAACACCAATCCTTTGACCACCAGCGAGGCAGCGCTTGCCGACAAGGTTCGGCGCGGCACGGATCGCATGCATTGCGATTTTGCCTTCTGGGTCGGCGGCACCCGCGAAAACGCTGGGGATGTCGGCGAGCTTGAGCGGTTGCCGGGCGCGGCCGGGATCAAGGTTTTCATGGGCTCGTCCACCGGCGACCTGCTGGTCGAGGACGACGAAGGTGTCGCCTCGATCCTGAGAAACACGCGCCGCCGTGCCGCCTTTCATTCGGAAGACGAATTCCGGCTGCGCGAGCGTCTTGGCGAGCGCATCGAGGGCGACCCGGCATCGCACCCTGTCTGGCGTGACGAGATCGCCGCCTTGCGCTGTACCGAACGGCTTGTACGCATCGCGCGCAGCGTTCGCGCCCGCATTCATGTCCTGCACATCTCGACCGCCGAGGAGATTTTGCTCCTCGAACAGCACAAGGATGTCGCGACCTGCGAGGCGACGCCGCATCATTTGACGCTCAGCGCCGACGACTATGCGCGGCTCGGCACGCTGATCCAGATGAACCCGCCGGTGCGCGCCGCCCGCCATCGCGACGGCGTCTGGCACGGCATTGCGCAAGGCATTGTCGACGTGCTCGGCTCCGACCATGCGCCGCACACGCTGGCCGAGAAGGCCAAGCCGTATCCGGCCTCTCCGTCGGGAATGACCGGCGTGCAGACGCTGGTGCCGATCATGCTCGACCACGTCAATGCCGGCCGGCTAACCTTGCAGCGCTTCGTCGACCTGTCCAGTCATGGCCCGCAGCGGATCTTCGGCATGGCCAGGAAAGGCCGCATCGCCGCCGGCTATGACGCCGACTTCACCATCGTCGACATGATGCGGCGCGAGATGATCACCAATGCGCAGGCCGGCTCGAAAGCCGGCTGGACGCCTTATGATGGCAGGGAAGTGACGGGTTGGCCGGTCGGCACCGTCATTCGAGGCCGACGTGTCATGTGGGAGGGGGAAATCGTCACGCCAGGCCAGGGCAAAGCGGTGGAGTTTTCCGAGGCATTGCCCGTCTAGGCTCCCGGATCTCTGCAAGGGCAGAGGCAGAAAGCTCAATCCCCGGCGACGAAGAACGACCACTGTCCGGCAGGCGTGATGCCGACACGGTAGAAAATATAAGCGCCGAACTGCTTCATGTCGTTGAAATCGCCAGCGGTGACGATCTTGAACAGCTCGACCCGCTGCTTGGCGTCCAGCTTGTCCAGCGGCAGGGCGAAGAAATACGGCCACACATAGAGTTCTTGTGGCGTGCCGGCATCGAGGTGGACGTAGCCGGCATTAAGCACCTCCTCCAGGATGGCCAGAATCTCCTGACCGTCTGGGTCGCCGGAGAGGCCCTTGAGGAAGGCGATGGCGTCGCCGTCTATGTCGGTCAGCGATATCTGTGTCATGCTCTCGCCCGTGCCGATCAACGGCCGCAGCTTTTCGATATCGCCGCCCTTGCAGGCTTCGACGATCAGATCGTGCATGCGCCGCACCGGTTCCGGCAGCTTGCCGAGATCGTAGACGACCTCAGGCACCGGCGTTTCCGGATCGACACGCGGTCTGGTCACGCCGCCATCCGCCGGACTGTCCGGCTCGGCTTCGGCAGGAGCAGTCGGCTGGCTGGCCGGCGGCGGTGTTCCGACCGGATTGGGCATTGGCACGGCGCTTCCGGAGGGCGACATGTCGTCGTCGGCCGGCGGCGTGACTGTCGGGGGGAGCTCTTCGCGCTTGATTTCGCTCAGCGCATACACGGGGCTGCTCGCGAGACACACAAGCAGGGGAATCGCGGCACAGCAAGCGGCGAAGGAGATGCGAAGGACCAAGCCACACGGCTTGCCTGACATCGAAAAACTCACTGCCCGTTTCTCCCTGCTTCCGGGCATGACGCCCGAGCGGCATGTTGCCGTCAAAGAACCGGACGTCGGTTCAGTGCCGCAGCCGTTCAGGTTCGAAGGCGCCAGCAATCACCTTTTCACGCATACGGTCGAGCAGGGCAAGGGCCGAGGTCTCGCCATTGGCACGCAACATCTCGCCGAAGGCTGTTTCGAGCGCTGCTTCGGCAATGATCTCGGGCTCTATCCCGGCGGAGAGACCTTCCGCCCAGGCCTCGCTGTGGCTTTCCACGGCGGTCAGGCGTTTTTCTTCCCTGACCAGCGCGTCGATGTCGTTGACACCATGTTCCATAAGCGAATGTCCACCCTTTCAAGCTGCGATCCGTCGATGTGTTTCACACGCAGGGACAATTAAGTATTTGTAAATACGACATTTTTTTGATCGTCTTTTACAAAGCCCGATTGCCTTGTGCGAAGCTGCGTTCAGTCCGAGTCAAACTTAGCCGATTGGGGCGGCCTGCGGGGCGAAAACCTTCAGTTTGAGTTAATTCCGCTTTCGCGCGGTAAGGTTTCGTTAATACTGTTGCCGAAGTGCAACATGAGGATTGCACCAAGAGATCGCCTGGCACAAGCCGATATATCGGCTTGTGCCCGGCAATGATCCGGATAGTTGTTGATGAGCGAGTGCCTAGTTGCCGTAACGCGAGGCGATATCGCGAGACAGCGTCTCGCCTTCCTTCATGTAGCGGCTGATGGCTTCGGTCGCCGAGGGCGTACACCTCGTATAGGTGCCGCCGAAGGAGCGGTAGCCGCGATTGAAGCTGGCAATGAAGCGGGCGCGCCGCTCGGCGTCCGGATTTTCCGAATCGAGCAGTTTTGTCATTTCGACACGCCACTGGTCGCCTTTCTCGCCGCACAGATTGCGCAGGAAATGCAGCGAGCCCAGAACCTCCGCCAGCCGCATCAACCCAGGCTCGAACGGCGATTCGGCGCTGAGCGCGGGCCGTATCGAAACGGTCGCGACGACCGCAAGACACGCGGCGAGGAGCATGGACGGACGGTTCATAAGCCTTCTCTACCCAACGGCGTGGCTCTGCCAAACAGGATAAGTCTTTGTGGCGAAACAATTTGTCGCCTGCAAGGCTGTTTTCAGGGCTTCGGCCCGTCGTCTCCGCGGGGGTCCAACAACTCCTCGGCCACGGCGAACACCGAGCCGGCGAGCGGCAATGCCGCCATCTCGCTGAGTGTATAGAAGGCCGCCGTCTCTGCGTCGTCGCTGGCTACCGCCTCGCCGCCGGCATAGGCCGCGCCGAAGACCGTGAGGAGGTAATCGACCGGGTGGCTGTCATCCCTGCCGTCAATGTGGATTTCCCGCAGCGGGCAATAATTTGTGGCGCGCAAACCGGTTTCTTCCAGAAGTTCGCGCTCTGCCGCTGCCTCCAGCGTCTCGCCGGGTTCGACCTTGCCGCCCGGAAAGGCATAGAGCCCTTGCGAGGGTTGCCGGGCTCGCTTGACCAGAAGCACGGTGTCTGCACGCACGACGGCGACCGAGACTGCCGGAAGTGTCTTGCGCGCTTCGTTCATGGGTTCCCGATCAGGCGTGTAGGCAGGTCTGTTGTAGACCACCCAGCATGGGCAAGCTTTAGCGGTTGCGCAATGCCGGTTGCACCGGCACTTTCAGAAACCGAACCTTTCAAAGGGCGCCAATCGACCATGTGCGGACGTTTTGCCTTGACCGCGACGCCGGACCAGACTGCCGCCTTGCTAGGCTTGGCGGAACTGGAGGATTTCCCGGCGCGCTACAACATCGCACCAACCCAGCCGATCCTGATGGCGGTCGCCGGCCCCCCGCGGGCGCCGGGCTCCAATTTGCCCGACCGGCAGCCAATGCTGGTGCGCTGGGGGCTGATCCCGACCTGGGTCAAGGATACCAGGGAGTTTCCGCTGCTGTTCAACGCGCGCTCCGAAGGGGCTACCGAAAAGGCGTCGTTCAAGGCCGCCATGCGCCATCGCCGCGCCTTGGTGCCGGCCTCCGGCTTTTATGAATGGCGGCAAACCGGCGGCAAGAAAGGCCAGCCTTACTGGATCCGGCCCAGGCATGGCGGGTTGGTCGCCTTTGCCGGCCTGGTCGAGACCTATGCCGAGCCGGGCGGTTCGGAAATGGATACCGGCGCCATTCTGACCATCAACGCCAATGCCGATATCGCGCATATCCACGACCGCATGCCTGTGGTGATCGACCCCAGGGATTTCGCCCGTTGGCTGGATTGCCGCACGCTCGAACCGCGTGATGTCGCCGATCTGTTGCGGCCGGCTCAACTCGATTTCTTCGAGGCCATTCCCGTCTCCGGCCTGGTCAACAAGGTCGCCAACACCGGACCGGAGGTTCAGGAGCGGGGCGAGATCGGGCCGGAGCCCGAAAAGGTCAAGCGCCAGAAGCCCGGCGCGGACGACAATCAGATGACGTTGTTCTAGCTGAACTGTTCTTCAGCGGCGTATGTCTGCGCCATTTGCCGGGCGCCCTTGGCGCCGGGCCGCACACCACTTCAGGCGGCGCGGGGCGACACGATCTTCTGTACCGGCTTTTTCTTCTTCGCGGTGTGAAGGAGGGCGGCGACGATCGCGGCCGGGCCGATCGCGCGATAGTGGTTGGCCAGTGCCGGCTGCTTGGCTCGGTTGGCTTCCTGCTTGGTTCGGGGCATGTCTCTCTTCCCAGGTAACATTTTCGTGTCTGCGTTTGATGGCCGATTCTGACCAAATCGTGACGCCTGCTGATCTAGCCGGCGAATGTTTCATGACTGTGCCGACATGTTTAATAAAATGTTTCAGTGCATCATTACCTGTGATCCAGCGACGTTTTTGCCGAAACTTGCGACTTGACGGCAACACATGCCAAGGCGATAAAGCCGCCCATGAAAACGTCTTTCGCCATTTGTGGCATTTGCATTATTGGCTAGCCTCGCGCTGGTCCGGACGTTTTCGCCTCATCTTTCCCCAGATTGGACAAACGCCCCGGCCAGCAGGCTGGAGCCTGATTTGCGTTTCGCGCAGGGCTGGCTTCGTCAAATTGAGTTCTGAACCGGGAAGGCACGAATGTCCGACGCATCGCAGGGCCTGCGCCTCTACAACACGCTGACGCGGACGAAAGAGGATTTCGTCCCGATCGATCCAGACAATGTGCGCATGTATGTCTGCGGCCCGACCGTCTACGACTTTGCCCATATCGGCAATGCCAGGCCGGTGATCGTCTTTGACGTGCTTTTCCGCTTGCTGCGTCACGTCTATGGGCAGGCGCACGTCACCTATGTGCGCAACATCACCGACGTCGACGACAAGATCAACGCGCGCGCTCTGCGCGACTTCGGCGGCGAGATCGCTTCCGGAACACTTTCGCTCAACGAGGCGATCAGGCGGGTCACCGAAAAGACCGCCGATCAGTTCCATCGGGACGTGGCGGTTCTCGGCTGCCTGGAGCCGACGGTCGAGCCGCGCGCCACCGAATTCGTCGAGCCCCGCGCCGACGGCAAAGTCGACATGATCACCTTGATTCAAAGCCTGATCGAACGCGGCCATGCCTATGTTGCCGCGGGCGAAGTCCTGTTCGACACCGCGTCGATGCCGGACTACGGCCAGCTGTCGAAGCGCAATCTCGACGAGCAACAGGCCGGTGCTCGCATCGCCGTCGACGCGCACAAGAAAAATCCCGGCGATTTTGTGCTGTGGAAGCTGTCGTCGCCGGAGGAGCCTGGCTGGAATTCGCCATGGGGCAGGGGTCGGCCGGGCTGGCACATCGAATGCTCGGCAATGTCGGCCGCCTATCTCGGCGAGGTGTTCGACATCCATGGCGGCGGCCTCGACCTGATCTTCCCGCACCATGAGAACGAGATCGCCCAGTCGCGCTGCGCCCATGGCACGGACGTGATGGCCAACATCTGGATGCACAACGGCTTCCTCCAGGTCGAAGGTCAGAAAATGTCGAAAAGCGTCGGCAATTTCTATTCGATCAACGAACTGCTCGAGACCGAGACGTTTGGCGGCCGCAAATGGCCGGGCGAGGTGCTGCGGCTGGCGATGCTAATGACGCACTATCGCGAACCGATCGACTTTTCCGTGCGCAAGCTGGAAGAGGCCGAGAACACGCTGCGCAAATGGAAGCGGGCCGCCGACCTTGCGCCGGCCGCCGCAGGACTGCTGCCCGTGCAGGTCATCGATGCCTTGTCGGACGATCTCGCAACCTATGCCGCCTTCCAGGTCTTGACGCAATTGGCTGGCGAGGCAGCGGACGGCAACGATGCGGCGGCTGCGCTGAAGGCGTCGCTGCTGTTCCTCGGCTTCGATGTCGCGTCGGCGACGGTTGATGAAGACCACGTCGCCAAGGCAATCGCCAAGCGTCTCGCATTCATCGCCGCCAAGAACTGGGCCGAGGCCGACCGCATCCGCGACGAACTGCTGGCTCAAGGTGTACAGTTGAAGGACGGTAAGGATCCGGTCACTGGCGAGCGCATCACCACCTGGGAGGTAAAAAGATGATCGACCATCTCGGCATCACCGTTGCCGATTTCGACGCTTCGAAGGCTTTCTATGACAAGGCGATGGCCCCGCTTGGTGCGGCGCTGCTTTACATGGTGCCGCTGGAATATACCGGGGGTGCCAAGGTCGGCGGCTATGGCCGTGACCGGCCGGTGTTCTGGCTGAGTACCGGCAAGGACAAGCCCAGGGATCACCAGCACGTCGCCTTCACCGCGCGCAGCCGCGCCGAGGTCGATGCCTTCCATGCCGCAGCCCTTGCCGCCGGTGGCAAGGACAATGGCGGGCCAGGCCTGCGGCCGCATTATCACCCGAGCTACTATGGCGCCTTCGTCTTCGATCCCGATGGCAACAATGTCGAGGCCGTCTGCCATGTCCCGGAGTGAGCGGTGATGAGCCTCGACAACCGGCCGGTCTACACCGGCGGCTGCCAGTGCGGCGCGGTGCGCTTTCGCGTTGAAGGCGCGCTCGGCGACGCTTCGGTCTGCCATTGCCGCATGTGCCAGAAGGCGTTCGGCTCGTTCTATGCGCCGCTGGTTTCGGTGCGTGGCGCCCGGCTCGACTGGACGCGCGGCGAGCCGAAATACTTCCGCTCCTCCAACCATGTCGATCGCGGTTTTTGCGCGGATTGCGGCACGCCGCTGACCTTCACCGCGCCGGACGGCGTTGGCCTCGCCATCGGCGCGTTCGACAATCCGGCGGAGATCGTGCCGCTGATCCAATGGGGCACCGAGGCAAAGCTGCCTTACGTCGATACGATCCCGCAATTGCCGGGCGAGGAGACGATGGCCGACGTGTCGTCGGCCTCTTATCTGGCGGATCTCGTCTCCTATCAGCATCCGGACCACGACACCGAACAATGGCCGCCAAAGGAAAGATCATGACCGATCAGGTAAGAACCGGCGGCTGCCAGTGTGGCGCCGTGCGTTTCCGCATTCATGGAGCGCTCGGCCGTCCATCGATCTGCCATTGCCGGATGTGCCAGAAGCAGTTCGGCTCGTTCTTCGGTGCACTGGTCACGGTGCCCAGGGACGGCGTCGAATGGACCCATGAAGAGCCGAGCTATTTCCAGTCGTCGGTCAACATCGATCGTGGTTTCTGCGCCCGCTGCGGCACGCCGCTGACCTACCGGCAGCCCGGTGGACTTGAGATCGCTATCGGTGCCTTCGACGACCGCTCCGATCTTGCCCCGCAGATCCAGGTCAACTACGCCGCGCGGCTGCCCTGGGTGGAGATGATCTTCGATCAGCCCGTCCACCAGGATCCTGATTATTACAACAGGCAGGAATCCATCATCTCCTTCCAGCACCCAGACCATGAAACAGCGGACTGGCCGACCAAAGGTTTGCAGCTATGAGCAGTCAATTGCGTACGCTTTATCCCGAGATCGAGGCGTTCGATTCCGGCATGCTGGATGTCGGCGACGGCCATCAGGTCTACTGGGAGCGCTCGGGCACGAGGGGCGCCAAGCCGGCGGTGTTCCTGCATGGCGGGCCGGGCGGCACCATTTCCCCAAAACACCGGCGGCTGTTCGACCCGAAGCTCTACGATGTCATCCTGTTCGACCAGCGCGGCTGCGGAAAATCGACGCCCAACGCCTCGCTCGAAACCAATACGACCTGGCACCTGGTCGCCGACATCGAACGCCTGCGCGAAATGGCCGGCTTCGACAAATGGCTGGTGTTCGGCGGCTCCTGGGGGTCGACGCTGGCGCTCGCCTATGCCGAGACGCATTCCGATCGCGTCAGCGAGTTGGTGGTGCGCGGCATCTACACGCTGACGCGAGCCGAACTCGAATGGTACTATCAATTCGGCGTCTCGGAAATGTTCCCGGACAAATGGGAGCGCTTCCTGGCGCCGATCCCGGAGGCCGAGCGCGGCGACATGATGGCTGCCTACCGCAAGCGGCTGGTCGGCACGGATCGCAAGGCGCAGATCGAGGCGGCCCGCGCCTGGAGCCTGTGGGAAGGCGAAACGATCACGCTTTTGCCCGAGCCGGAGACCAGCGGACCATTTGGGCAGGACGACTATGCCATCGCCTTTGCCCGCATCGAGAACCACTATTTCGTCCATGCCGGCTGGCTGGAGGAAGGGCAGTTGCTGCGCGACGCGCACAAGCTGGCTGACATTCCCGGCACCATCGTCCATGGCCGCTACGACATGCCGTGCCCGGCGCATTATGCCTGGGCGCTGCACAAGGCCTGGCCAAAGGCGGATTTCCACCTGATCGAGGGCGCCGGTCATGCTTATTCGGAGCCGGGGATTTTGGATCGGCTGATCCGCGCGACGGACAAGTTTGCAGGCAAATGACCATGACCCGCGAGCGCCTCTATCTCTTCGACACCACATTGCGCGATGGCCAGCAGACCCCTGGCATCGACTTTTCCGTCGAGGACAAGATCGCCATCGCGAAACTGCTCGATGCTTTTGGCCTCGACTATGTCGAAGGTGGCTATCCCGGCGCCAATCCGACCGACACCGCCTTCTTCCAGGAGAAACGTACGTCGCGCGCCAAATTCGTCGCCTTCGGCATGACCAAACGGGCTGGGGTGTCGGCTTCCAACGATCCCGGCCTTGCGTCGCTCGTGCAATCCAAGTCGGATGCCATCTGCTTCGTCGCCAAGAGTTGGGACTACCATGTCCGTGTCGCGCTCGGCTGCACCAATGAGGAGAACCTCGACGCCATCAAGGCCTCCGTCGAGGCGGCGATCGCCGCCGGCAAGGAGGCGTTGGTCGACTGCGAGCATTTTTTCGACGGCTTCAAGGCCAATCCCGATTATGCGCTGGCCTGCGCCAGGACCGCCTATGATGCCGGCGCGCGCTGGGTGGTGCTGTGTGACACCAATGGCGGCACGCAGCCCTCGGAAGTCCGCGCCATCGTCGAGAAGGTTATTTTATCAGGTATTTCAGGCGATCATCTCGGCATCCATGCCCATGACGACACCGGCCAGGCCGTGGCCATTTCCCTCGCCGCTGTCGAGGCCGGCGTGCGCCAGATCCAGGGCACACTCAATGGCATCGGCGAGCGCTGCGGCAACGCCAATTTGATCTCGATCGTACCGACGCTGGCGTTAAAACCGGCCTTCGCCGATCGTTTCGACACCGGTATTTCGGCTGAGGCGCTGACCGGCATTTCGCGCCTGTCCCGCGCCTTCGACGAACTCCTGAACCGAGCGCCAGAGGCACAGGCGCCCTATGTCGGGGCCTCTGCTTTCGCCACCAAGGCAGGCATCCATGCCTCCGCGCTGGCCAAGGAGCCGGCGACCTATGAGCATGTACCCCCGGAAACGGTCGGTAACCGCCGCCGCGTCATGGTTTCGGACCAGGGCGGCAAGGCCAATTTCCTCGCCGAGCTGAGGCGGCGCGGCATCGAGGTGCCGAAGGACGATCACCGGCTCGACGCGCTGATATCAGTGGTCAAGGAGCGCGAGGCCGAGGGCTACGCCTATGAGGGCGCCGATGCCAGCTTCGAGCTCCTGGCACGCAAGATGCTGCACGGCCTGCCGGAGTTCTTCAACGTCACCTCGTTCCGCTGCATGGTCGAGCGCCGCTTCGACGCCAACGGCCAGCTGAAGACGGTCTCCGAAGCGATCGTCAAGGTGGTGGTCGACGGCGAGGAGAAGATGTCGGTGGCCGAGGGGCATGGGCCGGTCAACGCACTCGACATCGCGCTGCGCAAAGACCTTGGGAAATTCCAGGGCGAGATCGCCGACATGGAGTTGGCCGACTTCAAGGTGCGTATCCTCAATGGCGGCACCGAGGCGATCACCCGCGTTCTGATCGAATCGCATGACGGCACCGGCGCGCGCTGGTGGACGGTCGGCGTTTCCGAAAACATCATCGACGCCTCGTTCCAGGCGCTGATGGATTCCATCGTCTACAAGCTGATGAAGAACCGCGAGATGGCCGGACTGGTGGCCGCCGAATAGGGTTGAACCATCAGCGAAAGTCCATTGATCCATCAGAACTTTGCGATGGTCTTGCCAAGGTGACTGGGCCATAGCGTTGGCCCATGGCCACTGAAGCAATTACCCTGGACGCGGATTCCAAGGCCCGGCGCGGCTTTCTGCTGGCGCTCGGCGCCTATCTGCTGTGGGGATTGCTGCCCTTTTACATGAAGGCGGTCGCTCATCTGCCGCTCGCCGAAGTCATTGCCCATCGCATCGTCTGGTCCGTGCCGATCGCCGCCGCCGTTCTGATCTGGGCCGGCCGCATGGCGGATTTCAAGGCGGCACTGCGCTCGCCGCGCACCATCGCCATGGCCGCGCTGACGGCGGCGCTGATCTCGGTCAACTGGGGCATCTATGTCTGGGCGATCGCTGTCGACCGCACCGTCGAAACCGCGCTCGGCTACTACATCAATCCACTGGTCAACGTCGTCGTCGGCGCGCTGCTGCTTGGCGAGCGGCTCGACCGGCTGCAGATCGCGGCGGTGGTGCTGGCGGCCGTCGCAGTCGCCGTGCTGACCGTCGAGGGCGGCAAGCTGCCCTGGGTGTCGCTGGCGCTGGCGTTTTCCTTCGCCGCCTACGCCTTCTTCCGCAAGACGCTGCCGATCGGACCGAGCCAGGGATTTTTGCTCGAAGTCCTTCTGCTGTCGGTACCGGCGCTTGGCTACATCGTCTATCTCATCGCGACCGAACAGGACCACATCTTATCCAGCAGTGGCACCGATACGGCATTGCTGATCGGCTGCGGTCCGGTCACATCGATCCCGCTGCTGCTGTTTGCGTTCGGCGCGAGGCTGCTGCGGCTGTCCACCATCGGCATCATGCAGTACATCGCGCCGACCATTGTGTTTCTGATCGCCGTGCTGATCTTCGACGAGCCTTTCGGCACCACCCAGGCGATTGCCTTTGGCCTGATCTGGACAGCGCTCGCGATGTATTCCTGGTCGATGTTCCGTGGCCGCGAGATCCGGCCGGCGGTGCCGGCTGCAAGGTAAGGATCCCCTATGTACCTGCTGCATATCGCCAACAAGAATTATTCCTCATGGTCGCTGCGGCCTTGGGTGTTGATGCGAGAGCTGAACATCCCGTTCGAGGAACGGCTGACGCCATTCCCGACCGCATCGAGTTGGGATCTGTACCGGCCCTTCTCGCCGAGCGGCCGCGTGCCGTGCCTGATCGACGATGGCTGGGCGGTCTGGGATTCGCTGGCCATCGTCGAATATCTGGCCGAACGCCACCATGGCGTGTGGCCTGTCGAGGCCAAGGCGCGCGCCTGGGCACGCTCGGCCGCCGCCGAGATGCATTCGAGCTTCACCGCATTGCGCGGGGCATGCCCGATGAGTTGCGGCGTGCGCGTAAAGCCATTCCCGATGTCCGATGCGCTGAAGCAGGACATCTTTCGCCTCGGCGATCTCTGGAACGATGGCCTTGCCCGTTTCGGCGGGCCGTTTCTGGCCGGCGCTCATTTTACCGCCGTCGACGCTTTCTTTGCCCCGGTGGCGTTCCGCGCCCAGTCCTATGGGCTCTCCTTCGAGGGTGCGGCTGCAGCCTATCCAGCGCGGTTGCTTGCCCTGCCGGCGATGCGCGAATGGTATGCGGCTGGCTTGGCCGAGACCTGGCGCGAGCCCGACCACGAAGCGGAAGCCGCCGCCGCCGGCACCGTCATCGAGGATCTTCGCGCCTCGGCGTGAAAGTCGCCGGGCGGGCGTTACATCTGTCCGAGCCGCCTGACAAAGAGATAGGTCGCGCCCGCGATCACCATCGCTACCGCCGTCACCACCCAGAAGCCCATTGGCGTGTCGACCAGCGGCAGGCCGCCGACATTCATGCCGAACAGGCCCGAGATGATGGTCATCGGCAACAGCACCGCCGTCATCACCGACAGTACGTACAGCAGCCGGTTCGACTGCGTCGTCAGCTTGGCCATAAGCTCGTCCTGCAACAGCCGGGCGCGTGCCTGCAATTGTTCGCCATCATAGTGCAGCGTCTGCGCCCTGTGTGAAAGACGCGCGGCCATGTCGTTGATGCTGTCGGGCAGGTCGTTACGGTGCGAGTGGTCGAGATGGCGAAACAGATTGGTCAACGTCGCCATCTGCCTGTGGATCACCACCAGATGCCGGCGCGCGTCGACGAGGGATTGCCGTTCATTGTGCCATGCGTCGCAGACGATGCGATCCTCGATCCCGTCGAGGCTGTCGCCGAGTGCCGCGAGTTCAGCCACCATGCCGTCAAAAGACTGGCCGACAACCGCCTCGATCAACTCGGCCGGCGAGCGGAACTTGCGCGATCCATTCTCGATCGCCTTGCGGATGTTGTCGACCGACTGCAGCGGTTGCTTGCGGGCGCCGACCAGCATCGTGTCGTTGAGCGCGAAGCGGAAATGGCCAAGCCCGCCCGCTTCCGCCGAATAGTCATGGCGCAGGTCCGGCAGATCGCCATAGAGCCAGTCGTCCTCGAGGTCGATGTGGCAGCCATGGCTGGCGGACAGGAAAGCTTCGCGCACCGGTGCCGGCAAAGCCTGATCGGCGCCGATCTCATGGCGGGCCCGCATGTCGGAAAGCTGGTAGCTGCGCCATGTCCAGTGCGCGGCGGCGGCGTCCCTGGTTCGTATGCCCTCAGCGGTGAAATGATAGATGAAGAACAATCCGTGCTCGTCGGGCAGGTAAGGCGACAGGTCGGTGCCTTCCGGGGCGAGAGTGATATCCATGGGGCGGTGCCAGATGCATGTTCCGAAATGGCACCGCACGGCGCCTGCCTGGCCTTGATTTCTAGCACGAGCGAACCCGGTTCCGTGTGACGGTTTCTTGACAGCCGATCACGGTCTGTCGATCACCCACGTCAATCCGGTGGTGACGCCTTCGCCACCCCCGGATTGTGCCCCGGTCAGTGCTTCGGGCCGAAGCCGGGGTAGGGCTTGAGGGGCACGATTGCGGCAATGTCCATCATGCCGGCCTTGACCAGCGGCAAGGTGGCGAGATGGCCGCGAACCTCTGCATCATCGGCGGCTTCGAGCATCATGCCGCTGCCCGGGATGTCGCCTCGGTTCCACACCTGGCGTACCGTGCCTTCGGCATAGAGCGTGCGCCGCTGTTCGGCTTCGCCGGGCAGAAGCGGAGCGAAATCGGCATCGGCAAATTTTTCGGTGTTGCGGGTGAGAAGGGCAAAGAACTGCATGGCGGTCTCCTGTGGTTGGATGGCCGAACTATCGCTCCCGCTGGTCAGTCCAAGACTGGTTAGGCTAAAGTTGAGACCTCGGGGGACTGGAGCCTGGAGAAAAAATGTTCGACCTGCGCCAGATCAGGTATTTCGTCACCGTCGCCGAAACCGGCAATGTCGGGCGCGCCGCCGAAATGCTGCATATTTCTCAGTCGCCACTCAGCCGGCAGATCATCCAGTTCGAGGAGCAGTTGGGTGTTTCCCTCTTTGAAAGGTCGAAGCAGCGGGTCCATCTCAACGCCGAGGGGCGCGCCTTCCTCACCGAGGCCCGCGCGCTGCTATCCGATGCGCGACGTTTGGAGGAGTTCGGCCGCAACCTGGCCAGCGGCGCCGTCGGCCGGCTCGCCATCGGCTATGTCGAAGGCGCCGTTCATGCCGGGCTTGTCGCCGGGATGCTGCGCCAGTTCCGTCGCGACCGGCCGGATTTCCACCTGCAGCTGAGAAGCCTGCGTTCTGCGGCGCAGTTGGAAGGGCTTCGGCAGCGGTCGCTGGATCTGGGCTTTGTCTACTCGCCGCCAGCCGATGATGACCCGGATGTCGCCGCCATGGCGCTGCGGCATGAGCCGCTGGTGCTGGCGATCCCCGAAGATGATCCGCTTGTTCAATTACCAGAGGTTGGGCCGTATCACCTTGACGGTCGCACCTGGATCACCGTCGTGCGCCAGCCGGACGACACCAATCGCGGCCAGTTCCTTGCCGCCTGCGCCAAAGCCGGCTTTCTGCCCGACATCGCCTATGAAACGGCGGATCCGCTGACCTCGCTCGGCCTTGTCAGCGCAGGTCTCGGCCTGGCGACGGTGCAAGCCAGCCTGCGCGCCGCTGCGCCGCCGCGGATCGTGTTTCGCGACCTGCCGTGGTTCGACCGCACGGTTTCCATCCATCTCGCCTGGCGGCGTCATGACCGCCGCGCGGTGATTGCCGATTTGCGGCAGGCTGCGGAGGAAGAGGGGAGTAGGGGAGTAGGGCAGTAGGGCAGTAGGGCAGTAGGGCAGTAGGGCAGTAGGGCAGTAGGG
>NZ_RZTC01000126.1:0-16450 GCF_004023165.1 Mesorhizobium sp. M7A.F.Ca.MR.176.00.0.0
GATTCGCCGATGCGCATGCCGAGCCGCTGGTCGGCGCCTTCGAAGTTGCGCAGGATGTCGCCGGCACGCGCGGCCAGCGACTGGGCGGTCTCGATAGCGCGGGCAACCAGCTTCTGGTCGGCCGCATCGAACGTGCCGGCAATCTCGCTTGCACGGGCGGCCAGATGATCCGCGGTGTCCTGGGCCCGGGCAGTCAGCTGATCGGCGGCTTCCTGGGCACGGGCGGCCAGCTTCTGATCCGCCGCGTCGAAGGTGCCGGCGATCTCGCTTGCGCGAGCGGCCAGCTGATCGGCGGTTTCATGCGCGCGGGCCAGCAGCGAACTGGATGTATCGTCGGCACGAGCAAGCAAGGCGTTGGACGTATCTTCCGCACGGGCGTGGAGGCGACGGTCTGCATCCTCGAAGGTGCGGGCGATGTCTTCGGCCCGCGCCAGCAGGGCGGCGGACGTCTGCTCGGCGCGCTCGGCGATCTTGCGGTCGGCGTCGCTGAAAGCGGCACCGGCCTGCTCGTGCAGGGTGCTGGTGACTTCCAGCACCTTTTCGCGCAGGGCGCCGGCGACAAACACGGCGCTCTTCTCGAGCACGGCGCGGACGTTGTCGACGCCTGTCGAGAGCGCGCGCTCCATGGTGCCGGCGCGCTCCTCGATGATGCCGGTCTGGCGGCTGAATGCCTGCTCGATCTTCTCGACATCGCCTGCGATAGCGGCAGAGATGTCCGAGCTTCTGGCGGCGATCTGGTCGATGTGGCCCGACAGTGAGCGGTCGACATCCTTGCGGGTCTCGGCCAGCTTGCCGAGATCGTCTTCCAGCGCGCGGGTCAGCATATTGCGGCCTTCGGACAGCTTGCCGACATGTCCGGCGATGACGTCGTCGATACCGCTGCGGCTTTCGGTCAGCTTCTGCAGGTCCGCTTCGAGGGCGCGTTTGAGAATGTCGCGGCCCTCGGCCAGTTTCTCGACCTGGCCGGCGACCAGACCGTCGATGCTGGAGCGGCTTTCGGCCAGCTTGGCAAGGTCGGCTTCCAGCGCGCGCTTGAGAACATCGCGGCCTTCGGCGAGCTTCTCGACCTGGCCGGCGACCAGGCCATCGATGCTGGAGCGGCTCTCGGCCAGCTTGCCGAGATCGTGCTCAAGCGCTTTCGACAGGGTCGAGCGCTCCTGGACGAGCCTTTCCGCGTGGCTGTTGACGAGGCCGCCGACGTTTTCGAGGTCGGCTTCAAGCGCTTTCGACAGCGTCGAACGGTCCTGCACGAGCCTTTCGGAATGGCTGTTGACCAAGCCGTTGACGCTTTCGAGATCAGCCTCGAGCGCCCGGGCGAACTGTGCCCGGTCATCGACCAGTTTCTGCGACTGGTCGGCAATGGTGCCCTTGATCGCATTGAGGTCAGATTCCAGAGCACGCCGCAGGATATCTCGGCCCTCGGACAACTTCTCGACCTGACCCGCAACCAGGCCGTCGATGCTGGAACGGCTGTCGGCCAGCTTGGCGAGGTCATCTTCAAGGGCCCTCGACAGGGCGGAGCGGTCTTGGACGAGCTTGTTCATGTGATCGGCGATGACGCTGTTCACATTCTGCAGATCGGCTTCCAGGACCCGGGAAAGCTGACCGCGATCCTCGGCCAGCTTTTCCGACTGGCTCGATATAACGCCCTTGATCGTGTTCAGATCGGATTCCAGCGCGCGCTTGAGAATGTCGCGGCCTTCCGCCAGCTTCTCGACCTGGCCGGCGACGAGGCCGTCGATGCTCGAACGGCTTTCAGCCAGCTTGGCAAGGTCGGCCTCAAGCGTCTGCGACAGCAGGCCGCGGTCCTCGGCCAGCCGTCCCGAGTGGCTTTCGATCAGGCCGCGTATTCCGGACAGATCGCTGTCGAGCGAATGGGAAAGCTGCGTGCGGTCCTCCGCCAGTTTGGCGGAATGGGTTTCGATGAGGCTCTTGATGCCGACGATGTCGTTTTCCAACGCCTTGGCGAGCACGGCGCGGCCCTCGGCGATCTTCTCGACCTGACCGGCGACCAGACCGTCGATGCTGGCGCGGCTGTCGGACAATTTGCCGAGGTCGGCCTCCAGGGCGCGTGACAGAATGTTGCGGCCCTCGGCAAGCTTTCCAACATGCCCGGCCACCATTTCGTCAATAATCGTACGAGCTTGTACCAGTTTCCCAGAGTCTTCGTTTAGGGCAGTGGAGAGCCTGTTGCGGCCTTCTTCCAGCCTTTCGAGATGGCTGCCGAGCGATGCATCGATGGCCGCCCGCGATTCATTGACCTTGCGCAGGTCCTCTTCGAGAGCGCGCGAGATCAGGCTGCGGCCTTCGGCCAGCTTCTGCACCTGGTTGGTTACCGCCGCATCGATGCCAGCGCGGCCCTCGGCGAACTTCGCCAGGTCGGCCTCCATGGCCGCGGCCATGCGCTCGCGGCTTTCGGACAGTTTCCTGCTGTGGTTCTCGACGGCTTCCTCGATACCGACGCGGGCGTCGGCGAGCCGCTGGATGTCGCTGTCGAACGAACGCGACACGACATGGCGGGCGGCTTCCATGCGCCCGGCGAAGTCGCTGGCGCGGGCTTCGAGCATGGAGGAGGTCGAGGTGACGATATCGGCCATGTCGGCGCCGATCTGGGTCTTGCCCTGATCGATCATCGCCGACAGCGTGTCCTTGCTCTCGGCGAAGGTGTGGGCGATTTCGCGGGCGCGCTCGACCAGCGTTTCGTTGATCTGGCGGGCACGGGCCTCGAGTGCCGCATTGAGCTTCTGCGTTCCGGTGTCCAGCGCCTCGGCGCGGGTCTGGAACTCGCTGATCAGGGCCTGGCCGCGTTCGGCGAGCGTCCGCTCGATGCCGTTGAGGCTGGCCTCGAACTCGGAATTGAGGGTGCGTGCGGCGCCGCCGAGCAGCGACACCATGCCGGTGGTGCGATCGTCGAGCAGATCGGTCAACGACCGTGTCAGGCCGTCAGTGGTGTCCGTCAGCTTGGCAATGCGGGTGTCGAGAAGGCTGGCGAAGGCCTCGCCCGAGGTCGACAGACGGTCGGTGATCGAATCGAGCCGGCCTTCGACGGAATCGAAGATCGACATCGAGCTTTCGTTGATGCGATCGATCAGCGTGTCGCCGGAATTGGTGATCGTCATCGACAATTTGGTCGACGCATTGAGGATCGAGTCGCGGATGATGTCGGAGGCGGCGCCGATCTCGTCCTTCAGCGTCTCGTGCGCGCCGGTGATCGAAGCGCGGACGCGCTCGGCATGGGTGACGACGGCTTCGCGCTCGCTGCCGAGCCCGTCGACCAGCGAGCGGATGCGGGATTCGTTCTCGGAATAGGAGCGTTCGATCTGGTTGACTTCGCTGTGGACAAGCGTTTCCAGCTCGACCGCGCGGGCAAGCGTGCGTTCGATGCCTTCGCCCATGGCCGCGACCTCGCGACGAACGGCCTGGCCGATCATCATGACGCGATCCTGGGCAAGGTTTTCCGGCTCGGTCAGGCGGAAGGCCACTTCGGTCATCGACTGTGCGGCGATGCGCATTTCCTGGGCGCGGCGAATCATGGCGGCGAAGGCCCAGAACAGGATGACGGGCACAATGGCCGCGACCGCAAGGCCGATCAACTCCGGACGGGCAAGGAACTGGTCGAGCGTACGGATTCTCCAGATGCTCGGTCCGAAAAGCAGATTGGCCAAACCGCCGGCGCCGGCGAACCAGGCGAGCGAAACGAAGGCAACGACCCAGTAAATGGTGTTCGAGGCACGCCTGTTGAGGCTGTGCAGGAGCGTCTTATAGTCCTTCTGGCGATCGTCATTGGCCGGTGCGAAACCAGCGGGCTGGGCGCCATTGCGCGGTTCCACGGGGCGCAATTCGGCAGGCTTTGCCTTGGGCGCGGGTTTCGCGGCGTGGTTCTGATTGACCACGGGCTCCGGGTTCTGTTCCGGCTTATGATTGCGTCCCTCGCGCGCCAACTCGTCGGCCGCCTGGGATATCTGAGCTTCCAGATCCTCCATCGAAGCCGCGATGTCGAGGTCGCCGTTGCCGATCTCGTTACTGAGGTCGAGATCGAGCGCCTTTTCCAGTTCCCTGGCCACGTCGCTGTCGAGAGTTCTCGTCGTCGTTGGTTTCTTTGCCATGCCTTCGCTACCCTGTACTAGCTGCCGCGGGCTTATAATTCTGTTTGTCTTGCCCCGCGCAGGAGGCTGAAAATGGACCCCTCGTATCGTAATGACACAGGGGGGTAAAGAAAACATGCATTCCGCGGGATACGTAAAACTTTAAATATAAGGTTAACGGAACTGTGATTTGGGCGCCGCTTTGGCAACATTTTTCCCGGCCATTTATTAACCCGTTGTCCATTGGATTCGCCTAGGTTTTTGGGCGAATCGAAGAAACGGAGTTCGAGTTCATGCGTGGCGAAAGCGGCATTGCCTTCTCAATGCCCGGGGGCGACGTATCCGGACCAAGGCGGTCACGGCCGGTCGATTTGGCACACCTTGCCCGCCAGACGATGGGTGACCGCAGCCTTGAGCAAGAGGTGCTGGCGCTGTTTGTACAGCAGGCGCTGTCCGTGCGCGACAGAATAGTCGACGCCGACATCAAGGACCGGCTTCTGCTCGCCCATGGATTGAAGGGTTCGGCACGGGGCGTCGGCGCCTTTGCCATCGCCGATTGCGCCACCGAGATCGAGCACCGGCCGGAAGACGGCCAGACGCTCAAACGGCTTGGCATGCTGATCGACGAAGTGCGCGATTTCATCGCCGCCATCAACCGCTGAATCCGCGCTGAACCCGATTTGCGGAAAAACGTCATCGGGCGGCGCTTTCATGCGGCAGTTGACTTGTCAGCCGGAGTGATTATCTCGGCTGGAACTCCCTTCAGGTGACAAATGACCAAGCTGACTTTCATTGCCCATGACGGCACGCATTTCGACATGGACGCCGAGAACGGCTCTACGGTCATGGAGAACGCGATCCGCAACGCCGTGCCCGGGATCGAAGCCGAATGCGGCGGCGCCTGCGCCTGTGCCACCTGTCACGTCTATGTCGACGAAGCCTGGACGGCTGAAGTCGGCGAGCCGGAAGCGATGGAAGAGGACATGCTGGACTTCGCTTACGACGTCCAGCCTAACTCACGGCTGTCGTGCCAGATCAAGGTGCGAGACGCGCTCGACGGTCTCATTGTGCGGGTGCCTGCCCGCCAGGGATAAGCGGTATCTTTGCCAACTGATTTTTCCCGCTGTGGCTTGGCAGCGGAGCGATGGTCATGCAGTGTCCTGCTGTTTCACTACAGCGCCGCGCGTCCTCCTGGACGCGCAAAGGACGCTGTAGGACTTTATTTTGCGCATGATCCTTTCCGAAAATCGATCCGATTTTCGGGGTCATGCGCAGCGAGGCACAGGCATGACCGACATTATCAGGACAGACGTGCTTATTGTCGGGGCAGGGCCGGTTGGCCTGTTTGCCGTGTTCGAGCTCGGCCTGTTCGACATGAAGTGCCACCTGATCGACATTCTCGATCGGCCGGGCGGCCAGTGCGCGGAGCTCTATCCGGAAAAGCCGATCTACGACATTCCAGGCTGGCCTTCGATCTCGGCGCAGGGGCTGGTCGACAAATTGCTCGAGCAGATCGCGCCGTTCAAGCCTGATTTCAGCTACAACCGAATGGTTTCCAGCCTGGAAAAATTGGAGGATGGCAGTTTTCGCGTCACCACCGACGAAAACGAGGTGTTCGAGGCCAAGGTGGTGGTGATTGCCGCCGGCGGCGGCTCCTTCCAGCCCAAGCGTCCGCCGATCCCCGGCATAGAGCCCTATGAAGGCAAGAGCGTCTTCTATTCGGTGCGCCGGATGGAGGATTTTCGCGGCCATGACCTCGTTATTGTCGGCGGCGGCGACTCGGCACTCGACTGGACGCTGAACCTGCAGCCGGTGGCAAAGAGCGTGACGCTGGTGCACCGGCGGCCCGAGTTCCGTGCCGCCCCCGACAGCGTCAACAAGATGTATGCCATGCAGGAGATGAGGCAGCTGGAATTCCAGGTCGGGCAGGTGACCGGATTGACCGGTGCCGACGGCCAACTGTCATCGGCCACCATCAAGGGACCGGACGGCGATGTCGAGGTGCCTTGCACGCGCATGCTGCCGTTCTTCGGCCTGACCATGAAGCTCGGACCGATCGCGGAATGGGGTCTCAACCTTCACGAGAACCTTATTCCGGTCGATACCGAGAAGTTCCAGACATCGGTGCCCGGTATCTTCGCGGTCGGCGACATCAACTGGTATCCGGGCAAGCTGAAGCTGATCCTGTCTGGCTTCCACGAAGTGGCGCTGATGGCGCAGGCCGCCAAGCGCATCATCAGCCCCGGCGAGCGCATCGTTTTCCAGTACACGACCTCATCGACCAGCCTGCAGAAGAAGCTCGGCGTCTCCGGCTGAAGCTTACTCGGCGAGGACGGGCGCCGCATTGTCGGCGTAACCGCGAAGCTCCTTTTCGGGCATCAGCGTCAGCGTGATCAGCCCCAGCAGCAATGTAGCGGCGGCGACGGCAAAGATCATCACGAACGGCTCGACCGTCGCGCTATGGCCAGCGATCCGCACGCCTTCACCGGCAAGCGGCAAGCCGTAGCCCAGGGCGACCGCGCCGAGCATCGCGACCCCAAGCGCACTGCCAAGCGAACGCAGGAATGTCAGCACGCCCGTCGCGACGCCAAGATGCACGCGATCGACGGCGTTCTGGACCGACACGGTGGTGACCGGAAACGTCGTTCCGGTTCCAAACCCGATGCAGATCGTCAAGACCTCTACCTCCAGCAGCGTTGCATATCCTGCGACGACGGCCAGCAGGCAGAGGCACAGCATGCTGAAGACGACGCCCACCATCGCAATGCGCTTGTAGTGGGTGAAATGCGGTATCATACGGCCGCTGAATGCCGCGCCGCCGACGGTCCCCAGCAAAAGCCCAAGCATCGCGATGCCCGACTCTGCCGCCGACAGGCCGAGCACCGCCTGAAGATAGACGGGCAGGTACACAGCCATGCCGACGCTTGCGGCCTGAAGCAGGAACATCGAAAGCGTCCCCGCCAGAACGATTGGATTGCCAAGCACTTCGAGGGAAATGAGCGGCTCTGCGGCTCGCATAAGCCGCAAGGCAAAAGCGCCCCAGAAAATCGCCGAACCGCAGAGAACGCCGATGACTTCAAGCGAAATCCAGGGATAGGCGCTGCCGCCCCAGTTCAATGCGAGCAGCAGCAGCGCCGTGGCAACGATCAGAAGCAACGCGCCCAGGCCGTCGATGCGGTGGCGCTTTGCGGCAACCGGCAGCTTCTTGAGCGGCTTGTTGATGATCGCCATCGCAAGAACACCAAGCGGAATGTTGATCCAGAAGATCAGGGACCAGTGCAGGTGCTCTGCGAAAGTGCCGCCGAGCAACGGACCGGCAACGCTGGCGACAGCCCATGTGCCGGAGAACCAGGCGGCATAGCGTGCCCGCTCGCGCGGCGGAACGAGATCGCCGACGACGGTCTGCGTCAACGCGAACAAGCCGCCGCCGCCGGCGCCCTGGATCGCCCGCCCGACAACCAGCACAAACATGTTGGGAGCCATCGCACTGACCAGCGATCCCGCCAAAAAGATCAGGATCGCGGCATAGACAGTCGGCCGGCGGCCGTAGACGTCGGAAATCTTGCCGTAGAGCGGGGCCACGGCGGTAGCGGTCAGGAGATAACCGGTGACGATCCATGGCAGATAGTGTGCGTTTCCGAGCGCATGCCCAATGGTCGGCATGGCTGGCGCAACAATGGTCTGGTCGAGTGCCGCCAACAGCATCGACAACAGCACGCCGCCGATAATGGCGTTCTTTTCGCTCTCTGTTATCGGCGTGCCGGTTTCCGCCATCGTTTTGTTATCGACAGCCTGGTCCATGATCGTTCATCCATAAGCTTGCGATTTGACCGGCCCTGTTCAGCCGTTCCGGTTTCTTGACCGTTTGGATCGCATTGGTGTTTTAAGCTCGCGTCTGGCGAGCCTGACATATGTCGTCCCATATAGGCCGGTTTCGACAGGGGCTCGAAAGTTTTTCGAATCTGGCACTACCTTCGGCGATTTTGGCTTTCAGTTCGGGTGCGTTCAGGCCGGCGGCAGTCGGCCATTCCCGATGCGCTCCATGCGGTAGCGCAGCAGCCGCAAGATGCGGCTTTCGAAATTGACGCTTTCGACGCGGTCGAACTGAAGCTGGGCGCGGTCGTGCCTGGCCAGAACAGCCGCGGTGATGGCTGCCGCCTTGGCCTTGGCGGCGTCGCAGTTCTTTTGCGGGTAGGTGGCCTTCAAGGCCTCTTCGAGTTCGCCGCCATGGTTCTTGGCGATTTCGACATGGCGCTCCTCATGGCGCTTGATGTCGGCGGACAGCGTATCCCAGAACAGCCTGACATCGGCATCGGCCTTGCGCGGGCGCCGCCACTCGGGAAGGATCACCTTCACTTTGACGGTCACCGCCGCGTCGGCGATCCTGCAGGAACTCGGTGTCTGCGCATAGCTGACACGGGTGGTGAAGGCCATCTGCGTGGCGCCCGGGTGCCGGTTGCCGGTGCTTTTCACCTCCGGCCCGCGTTTGGAGAGTTGTGCCTCGATGTCGTCGAGGGTGCTGCCGCCGATGGCGAAATAGCTGTACGTCTTGACGAGATTGGCGGTCGCCGCCGGAAGCGGGGTCATGGCGAGCAGCAGCGCGCAAGCCAAGGATCGTTTCACGCCCAGGGACCGTCTTTTCATGCCAAGCATGGCTCGCTTCATCATGTTGCCTCTTCGACCACCTTGCTTTACGGCCGTTGCCGGCGCAATGAAATTGATCCGCCAGGGATCACACATGATTGATGAACTCCATGGTCGATGAGCAATGACGGCCCGGCGATGGCAGTTGGCGCATGGACGCCATCTCGACCTTGGCGGCAAGGCCGTGGTCGTCGGCATCCTCAATGTCACGCCCGATAGCTTTTCCGACGGCGGCCAGTTCGACGCCCCTGAAAAGGCGCTGGCCCAGGCGCGCCGCATGATCGGGGAAGGGGCACTGGTTGTCGATGTCGGCGGAGAATCGACGCGCCCAGGTGCTGCCGCGGTATCGGCCAGCCAGGAACAGGAGCGCATCCTGCCGGTGATCGAAGCGCTGGCGGGCGTGAGCGAGGTGCTGATTTCGGTCGACACCTATCGTGCCGACACGGCGCGGCTGGCGGTAGCCGGCGGCGCGCATATCGTCAACGATGTCTGGGGTTTGCAGCGCGAGCCCGAGATTGCGCGTGTCGCCGCCGACACCGGCGCGGGGCTTGTCATCATGCATACTGGGCGGGATCGCCAGAAGCTGCCGGATGCGATTGCCGATCAACTGACGTTCCTGCGAAGGTCGCTGGAAATCGCCCGCCAGAACGGCATCGCCGACGATCGTATCGTGCTCGATCCCGGTTTCGGATTCGCCAAGGAGACGGCGGAGGAAAATCTCGACCTGATGGCACGCTTTTCGGAATTGCATGCCCTCGGCCTGCCGCTGATGGCCGGTACGTCGCGAAAACGCTTCATCGGCACGGTCACCGGCCGTGATGCCGCCGACAGAGGGGTCGGAACAGCGGCGACCAGCGTTATATTGAGGCTCCAGGGCGCCGATCTGTTTCGCGTCCACGATGTCGCATTCAACGTGGACGCTTTGGCGCTCGCGGATGCTATGCTGGCGCGTCGGACGGACCAGGCGAGAAACTGAGCGATGTATGTCATCCGCATGAAGAACTGCGCTTTCTTTGCCCGGCACGGCGTGCTGGACGAGGAGGAAAGGCTCGGCCAGCGCTTCTATGTCGATGCTGTTCTCACCGTCGATCCAGGCCGCGCACTTGCCGAGGATTCGATCGAGGATACAGTCCACTACGGCATTGCATTCACCGTCATTGAGAAGATCATCACCGGGCAGCGCCGTTTTCTGATCGAGTCGCTGGCGCTCGAAGTGGCCCGTGCGCTGACGGCGCGTTTTCCGCAGATAAAGAAAGCCGAGATCACGGTGCGCAAGCCGAACGCACCGGTGCCCGGCGTGCTCGATTATGTCGAGGTGACCGTTGTCTGGCCCGAATAGTACCGTTTATCTCAGCCTTGGCGGCAATCTTGGCGATCCGGCGAAATCCATGGGCGCGGCGCTGCGCATGCTGGATGCCGACGCGGATACGCGCGTCACCGGCGTCTCCTCGCTTTATCGCACGCCGCCATGGGGCAAGCTCGATCAGCCGGATTTTCTCAATGCGGCCGCCGAAATTTCCACCGTCCTTGCACCGCGTGCCTTGCTCGACCTCTGCCTCGATGCGGAGCGCAAGCTGAAGCGTGTCCGGGAGGAGCGCTGGGGGCCGCGGCTGATCGATATCGACATTCTGGTGTTCGGCGACCGCGTCATCCACGAGACCGGACTGGAGGTGCCGCATCCGCGCATGCTGGAGCGCGCCTTCGTGCTGGCGCCGCTGGCCGAGATCGCGCCCGGCCTGGTTGTCAGCGGTCGCAGCATCACCGACCGCCTGGTCGCCGTCGGTACTTCAGGCATCGAGCGATTGTCCTCCGGCCGGGATTGGTGGTTGGCCTAGGTGCGTTGATATTCAGGTGATGCCGGCCTGCAAACGGCGAGTTCCTGCGCTTCCGGTGCTCACGTACCCAAATGTACGCTCCGCTCCGGTTCTCGGAACCCACCGTTTTCGACTCGGCCTGACCTGAATCTCAACACACCTTGGAGCGGGGTCTTTAACCGGAGAAACCGCCGCCATCCAGGAACGTCTGCTCCTGCGGGGTGGTTTCGCGGCCAAGCATCTTGTTTCGGTGCGGAAAACGGCCGAAATTCTGAATGATATCGCGGTGTTCGACAGCGTACTTCAGGTATGGCTCGGCCCAGGCCTGCGTCAGTTCGACCGAAATGTCCTGGTCGGCCAGCAGTTCCGAATGCTCGTAAGGCAGGTAGAGGAAAACGCGGAGTTCTTCCTCGAGTGCCAGGTCATGACCAGCCGCGATCGCCCTCTCCGCGAAATATCTGGCGAGCGGATCGGTCGCGTACATATGGCCGGTGCCGCGAAAACAGTTCCGCGGAAACTGGTCGAGCAGGATCATCAGCGCCAGCGCGCCTTCGGCATGTTCCAGCCAGTCGTCGCATTCACGCCGCGCGGCGGCGTAGTGCAGGCCGAGAAAGCGGTCGCGGAACTCGGCATCGAATGCCTCCTTCTTCTCGAACCAGGCATCCTCGCCGGCATCGCGCCAGAATTTGGTGACCGACAGGGCCCTGCTGTCCAATTCCATGCCTAATTCCTTGCTCAATCGGCGGGTTCGGACTTGTGCAGCACACCCGCGGTTTCTTCATTGAGTGCCTGACCAGGCCGGCGCGGCGTGGAGAGCGGTGTCGGAATCGGCGTACCGATATTGCCTCTCAGGAAGCGCTGTCCGGCGCGAATGCCTTCGGCAAGCTGGGTTTCGAAGCGATCGGTGTCGCGGCGCCTGACGTCTTCGATCGTTTCAGCCACGTCTTCGGGATCGACGCCCAGCGATTCCAGGGCCGAGCCGCCGAAAACAAGTGCGGATTCGAAGGTTTCGCGCAGCTGGTAGTCGACGCCGGCGCGAATGAGCTGCAGCGCGGTACCACGATCGAAAGCGCGGGCCAGCACGGTGAGCAAAGGAAACTCAGCCTTGATGAGCTCCGCGATGCGAACAGCCACATCGGCCTTGTCGACGCAGATCAGCACGGCGCGCGCACGGCCGGCGCCGGCGGCATGCAGGATGTCCAGTCGCGTGCCGTCGCCATAATAGACCTTGAAGCCGAAATCGGCCGCCGCCTGGATCATTTCGACGTCATTGTCGATGATCGAGACGTCGATGCCGCGCAGCAGCAGCGGCTGGCTCGCGATCTGGCCGAAGCGGCCGAAACCAATGACCAGCACGCTGCCGGTCAGGCCATCGGCGACATCGACCCCGTCGAGCGACTGCTCGTCACGCGGCGTCAGATAGCGCAAGGCGATGATGGCCAGCGGCGTCAGTACCATGGAGATGATGACGATCGCCGTCAGCGTCGCGTTGGCCTGGCCGTCGATGATGCCGACCGCCGCGGCCGCCGAGTAAAGGACAAAGGCGAATTCGCCGCCTTGTGCCATGAAGACCGCGCGCTCCAGGGCTTCGCGGTGGCCTGATTTCAGGATGCGGGCGACGATGTAGATACCGAATGCCTTCATCACCATGTAGGCGACGACATAGATGGCGATCAGCCGCCAGTTCGCCGCGACCACATGCAGGTCGAGCGACATGCCTACCGCGAGAAAGAACAGGCCAAGCAGGATGCCGCGGAAGGGTTCGATGTCGGCTTCGAGTTGGTGGCGGAAGGTTGATTCGGACAAGAGCACGCCGGCCAGGAAGGCACCCATCGCCATCGACAGGCCGCTGAGCTGCATGGCGAGGGCGGACCCAAGGACGACCAGAAGTGCCGCCGCCGTCATCACTTCACGGGCACGGGCATCCGCCAGGATGCGGAAGAACGGGTTGAGCAGATAACGGCCGGCCACCACCAGGCCGACGATTGCGGCAAGGCCGATGCCGATTTCGGTCAGCCGCTCCATCAGGCTGGTGTCGGCACCGCCGGGCGCCAGGAACGCGATCAGCGCCAGCAGCGGCACGATGGCAAGGTCCTCGAGCAGCAGCACCGATACGATGCGCTGTCCTTTCGGTGCAGCGATCTCGCCGCGTTCCTCCAGAAGCTGCATGACGATCGCCGTCGAGGTCAGCACGAAGCCGGCGCCGGCGACGAAGGATTGCGCGATCGGAAACCCTCCGGCCATGCCGACACCGGTCAACAGCAGCGCGCAGACGCCGACCTGCAGCGCACCGAGGCCAAAGATCTCACGGCGCAGGCCCCACAGCCGCGACGGCTGCATTTCCAGCCCAATGATGAACAGGAACATCACCACACCGAGCTCGGCGACATGAAGAATGGCTTCCGATTCGGAAAAGACGCCGAGGCCGAACGGACCGATCACCACGCCGGCGGCCAGATAGCCGAGGATCGAGCCAAGGCCCATGCGCTTGAAGATCGGAACGGCAACGACGCCGGCAGCAAGCAGTGCCACCACCTGAACCAGATCACTGCCCGATGCTTCCGCCGCCATGCCTCTTGTCCCTGTGTGTAGCAGAACTCCTTGCATGCAGTTGGAGTGGGAGGCAAGGCGAGAAATCTGCCGGGAGGGGTAGGGTGCCGCTGCAACGATTTACTTTGTGGAACAACGGTCCCCGCTTGCCTGCCGGACGTTCGGCATCTATATCAGGTATATGCCTGACTATTCGTCCCGGCCGTCTTCGACGCCACATATCCCGATGGATGCGCTCAGCGAAGTTCTGCAAGACTTTCGCTTGAGTGGTGTCAACTATGGCCGCTGCGAGCTCCGGCACCCATGGAGCATAGACTTTCCGCAACAACAGCTGCTTCGGTTTCACTTTGTCGGCCAGGGCCCGTGTTGGATTCATACTGAATCGCAAGGCTGGCAGGAGTTACGCGATGGCGATCTGGTGCTGTTGCCACAAGGCATCGCCCATCGGCTGGCGAGCGCGCCGGACGTTGCAGGGGACTCGCTCGAAGGTTGCAAGGTGATCAAGTTGGGGGGCAACGTCTGCGAAGTGGTACGGCAAGGAACGGGCGCGACGAGCACCCTTTTCTGCGGCTCCATGGCCTTGGATTCCTATGCGCTCAACCCATTGATCACGTTGATGCCGCCTGTCATCAAGGGTTGCGACGTGGCCGGCAATGACCCGGTCGTCGGTCCTTTGCTGGCGGCCATGACGGTGGAGGCCTCGCAACCGCAGATGGGCAGCGCCACGATTCTGTCGCGTATGGCCGACTTGCTGACGGCCCGTCTCATACGCTGCTGGGTCAATTGCAACGGAGCCTCGACCACCGGTTGGCTCGCAGCCATCCGCGACCCCCATATAGGCCGCGCTTTGGCGGCCATGCACCGCGACCCCGGCCACAACTGGACGCTGGGAAGCCTGGCCGGCGTGGCAGGCCAATCGCGTTCGATTTTCGCCGAACGTTTCAGTGCGGTATTGGGAGAGGGTGCCGCACACTATCTCGCCCGCCTGCGCATGCAGCTTGCCCGCGAATTGCTGGGCCAAAACGGCTTGTCGGTTGCCGAAGTCGCTACCCGTTTGGGATATGATTCCGAGGCATCCTTCGCGCGCGCGTTCAAGCGCATCACCAATGTCTCGCCGGGCGTTGTGCGCCGCACAATTCCCGGACGAATGGATATGAATTTCGGATTCTAAGATACATATCATCCGAGCGGACTTGCCTATTTAAGACCTCCAAACTTTGGAGATCTTTCCGTGACTGACACAACATTACAGCTTGAAGACGCCGCGATTGGCCTTGATGCCGATGCACCAGCCGCATGGAGCGCAGCCACCTGGTTCGCGGTCATTTCATTGGCGGCCACCAGCTTTGCCCTGGTGTCGGCCGAATTCCTGCCCGCAGGTCTGCTGACGCCAATGGCACGCGATCTCGGCATCAGCGAGGGGACGGCCGGCCAGGTCGTCACCGCCACCGCTTCCGTCGGCGCTGTGACGGCCATGTTGAGCAATGTTCTCATCGGCCGCTTGAATCGCAAGGCGGTGCTGGTTGGTCTCAGCGCCCTCGCGGTCGGTTCCAATATCCTGGCGGCGCTGGCGACCGATTTCTGGCTGTTGCTGTTGGGCCGGGCCGGGCTGGGCATCGCTCTCAGCGCTTTCTGGGCACTTTCGGTCGCCGTCGTGGCGAGGCTGGTTGGCGCCAATGCGACAGGTCGGGGCATGGCGATCGTCACCCTCGGCGTCTCGCTTGCCACCATTGCCGCACCGTCGATGGGCGCGCTGATCAGTGACTGGATTGGGTGGCGCAGTGCCATGGCCATGACGGCGGGGCTGGCCGCGCTTGCCATGCTGCTGCAGCTTCTCAGCCTGCCGACCTTGCCTGCAACGGCAAGCAACAGCCTTGCAGATGTATTTCGGCTGACCCGGCGGCGCGGCATCCAACTCGGCATGCTGGCCATTGTTTTGCTGATGACGGGGCATTTTGCCGGCTCGGTCTATGTGCGTCCCTTCCTCGAACAGGTGACACTCCTTACAACCGGACCGATTGCCCTGGCTCTGCTCGGGTTTGGCATCGCTGCCGTGATCGGTAATGTTGCCGGCGGCCGCATGGCCGACACCAACATCCACATGGCCCTCGCAGTCACCGCAGCGTTGATGGCGGTTGCGGCACTTACTTTGCTGCTTTGGGGCTCGCATATCGGCGTTGCCTTCGGCTTCGTTACGCTGTGGGGTTTCGCCTTTGGCATGGCGCCGGTGGTGCTGCCGACCAATATGTCGCGCGCGGCGCCTGATGCGCTGGAGGCAGCGGGCAGCCTGATGGTCACCTCTTTCCAAATTGCCATCACCATCGGCGCGGTTGTCGGCGGCTATGTCGTGGACACCTATGGCGCGACCGGGCCTTTGACTCTGACTGCTGTCCTTGCCGCATCGACCGCCGTCTTGGCGCTGCTGCAGCCACGCAGCTGAACTTTGCTGCCGCCGATAAAATAGCCTGAATCCGGGCCGCCGCCGATGTTGCAGGCGCGATACACAAGTTGAGGCCGGGAACACGTTGCATCTTGCCGCAATCGAAGGCTAAGGACGCTCGGCTTCGGCCATTGGAGGGTGATCGACGATCAAGTCGCGCCCTTTTTGAGGAGATGACTGACATGAAGAAGTTTTTGTTTGTTGCCGTCGGCCTGGCGGTGCTTGCCGGTTCGGCTTGCTCGAAGGCGCCCGAGTGCACGGCGGAAATCGCGACCAAGAAGGCGCAGGACATGGCTACCGCGCTGCAGGAAGCGATTACCAAGGACCCGTCCAAAGCGGCTGATCTGACGGCCAAGGTCCAGGCGGTGACAACCAAGTATCAGGGCGCTACGACATTGGCCGACGCCTGCAAGGCCTATGACGAACTGACGGCCACAATCAAAGGCTAACGCCCTGATTTGAGATCAAGGCCTAAGCGCCTGATTCGATTGGTCAAGGGAGAGGGCGGTGACCGTTGGGTCGCCGCCTTTTTTTCGGATTTTTCAGTTCGGCGCGATGGAGCCGACTTCGACTGCGTCGACGCGCTTCAGGCTCATGCCGATCACCGGCACCAATTGGTCGTCGACGCGCACGGCAATAGTCACTGTCATCGAATTGTCGTCAGGGATGCGAGCCTGCATGACGCCGCGGAGCTGGTTGCGGTTGATGGTGAAGACCACTTTGCGGGGATCGACGACGTTGCCGCCGATGATGTCGAGGCCGGAACCGGCCGCGCCACCCATAAAGCTGCCCTTGTAGCCCTCGCGGCCCTTGCGCTCGATCTTGGCCGACATCTGCTGGGTGAACATGCCAACCCGGCAGCCGCCGTCGAGCGACATGCCGACCTTGCCGTCGGGCGTCGAGCCGGTGAAGCCTGT
>NZ_RZTC01000127.1:0-16306 GCF_004023165.1 Mesorhizobium sp. M7A.F.Ca.MR.176.00.0.0
ATGCCGGTCTCGTCGAACAAATCGATGATCGGCCACACGCTGTCGGCGGCGGGCGCCGTCGAGGCGGCGTTCTCACTGATGACGATGCGCGAAAGCGTCATTCCACCGACCATCAACTATGACAATCCCGACCCCGCGATCGTGCTCGACGTGGTGCCGAACAAGAAGCGCAATGCCGAGGTCCGCACCGTGCTGTCGAACTCCTTCGGCTTCGGCGGCCAGAACACTTGCCTTGTCATGGCGCGGGAACCGGTCTAAGCGACCTTTTTCAGCCAGACCGAAACCGACAGGCCCAATGCGCGCATTGCAACTTATCGAGGACCGCCGTCTTGAAACGGTGGACCTGCCGCCTCCCCCACCGCCGGCACTTGGCGAAGTCACGCTGCGCATCAAGGCGGTGGCGCTGAACCATATCGACGTCTGGGGCTGGCGCGGCATGGCCTTCGCCAAGCGCAAGCTGCCGCTGGTCGTCGGCGCCGAAGCCTCGGGCGAGGTCGAGGCGGTAGGCTCCGGCGTTTCCAGCCTGCTGCCCGGACAATTGGTATCGATCTACGGCGCGCGCACCTGCGGCCTCTGCCGAGCCTGCCGCGAAGGCCACGACAACCTCTGTGAACATGTTTCGGGTGTGCACGGTTTCCATCTCGACGGTTTCGCGCAAGAGAAGATCAACCTGCCGGCTCGCCTGCTGGTCCCTGCCCCGCCCGGCGTGACCGACATCGGCGCGGCGGTCGCGCCCGTCACCTTCGGCACGGTCGAGCACATGCTGTTCGACAACGCCAGGCTACAGCCCGGCGAGACGATCCTTATCCATGCCGGCGGATCCGGCATCGGCTCGGCAGCCATCCAGCTGGCCAAACGGATGGGCTGCACCATCATCACCACGGTCGGCTCCAACGACAAGATCGACAAAGCCAAGGCGCTCGGCGCCGACCATGTCATCAACTACCGCGACGACCGTTTCGAGGGCGTCGTGCGCAAGCTGACCAAGAAGAAGGGCGTCGATGTCGTCTTCGAACATGTCGGCGCCGACACTTTTGCCGCCTCGATGCTGTGCCTGAAGCGTGGCGGCCGCCTGGTGACCTGCGGTTCGACTTCCGGCGTGTCGACGCAGATCAACCTCATGCAGCTGTTCCAGCAGCAATTGAAACTGCTTGGCTCGTTTGGCTGCCGCATGGAAAACATGGCCAACGCCATGCAGAAAATGGCGGCGGGACAGGTCGCACCCGTCATCGACACCGAAGTCGGCTTCGACGGTATCGACGCCGCGCTGAAGCGCATGGAAGGCCGCGACGTTTTCGGCAAGATCATCCTGCGCGTCGGCTAGAGCCTTGACCTCTGTGTTCAAGAAGTTCCGCCGGGATCTAAAATTTCGCTACGGCAGGCAACTGCGCCAGCTCAATTACTGGCTGGTGGCGCGCGCCGCAATGATGATCATCTCGGTCCTGCGCCTGCTGCCGGCCGACAGTGCGTTGAATTTCGCCGACCGCGCCGCACGCATGGTCGGCCCCCGGGTGGGACGCCATCAGGTCGCCGTCGACAATCTGCGCAAGGCCTATCCGGAAAAGGGCGAAGCCGAGATCCAGGCGATCGCCTCCGACATGTGGGGCAACATGGCCCGTCTTGCCGCGGAATACATCTTTCTCGACGCCCTCTTCGACTATGACCCTACAGCGATCAAGCCCGGCCGCATCGAGGTCAAAGGAGCGGACCACTTCCTCGAAATCGCCAGCGAAGTGAAGCCGCACATCGTCTTTACCGGCCATCTCGGCAATTTCGAACTTCTGCCGGTGGCGGCGGCGACCTTCGGCATGAACATCACGGCGCTGTTTCGCCCACCCAACAATCCTTATCTTGCCGACTACATCCTCTCGACGCGCCGCTCGACCATGGGCTCGTTGCTGCCATCGATGGCCGGTGCCTCATTCGCCTTGGCCGGGGTCCTGGAGAACGGCGGCAACATCGGCATCCTTGTCGACCAGAAATTCTCCAACGGACTGGAGACGACATTCTTCGGCCGTCCGTGCCAGAGCAATCGGGTGCTGGCCACCCTTGCCCGTCACTATGACTGCGACGTCTATCCGGCTCGCTGCATCAGGCTGCCAGGCAACCGCTTCCGGCTCGAAATCGAGGACAAGCTGACATTGCCGCGCACGGCTGACGGCAGCGTCGATGTCCACGCCACCACCCAGCGTCTCAACGATGTCGTCGAACGCTGGGTGCGAGAAGATCCCGGCCAGTGGATGTGGTTCCACAAAAGGTGGGAGATCAGCGGCGGGCGTCGAAAGCGGCCCTCGCAGGCAAAAGCGGTCCCGAACGCTTAAACAGAACTGCTGGCGAGGGTGTTAGCCCTGCGCCAGCCGACAACAGCGAACCTGAATCTCTTCAGTTGGTGACGACAATGCGCGTATTGCCGAAACCGGCTTGCCGAACCATCGCATAGAAGGCGGCGGCATTGGTCGGGTGCAAGCGCACACAGCCATGCGATGCCGGGCGCCCGAGCTGCCTCACCGCGCCGGTGCCGTGAATGGCATAGCCGCCGCGGAAGAACACCGAATGAGGCATTGGCGACATGTCGTATTTGCGCGAATACCACATCCGCGCCGTCCGTTGCGGCCGATAGCTGCCGCGCGGCGTAATGTAACCTTTGCGCGCGGTGGAGACGCTCCACCGGTAAACCGACGCGCCATATCTGACGGTCATCGTCTGCGAAGACACGTCAATATTTGCAACGAGGCTGGCTGCCCAGCCCTGCCCCGAAGCACCGAACAGCATCGCAACAAACACGGCTGCCATGAGAACTGTCTTTTTCATGCGATCAAACCCCTTTGATTGCCCCTAACCTGCCTGCCCTCAAATTGTCTCTCATCTTTTTAATGGCAGATGAACGGGCTAACACACACACCTTGACCAATTCGCCAATCCAAAGCAGCGAATTTGAACGATTTCCCGCAATAGTTGCCGCAACGACACGCCGCACAGGCTCGATCACCAACGGGCTTGCAAAACCGCCGAGATCGCTGCTCAACTCTGGGCATGAACGAGCGACTCCTCCGGGCAATCGATGACAGGCGCGACGATGTCGTCGCGCTGACCACTGAGCTGATCCGTTTTCCGACCATCAATCCACCCGGCGAGGCCTATCGGCCATGCGCCGAATATCTCGGCGCGCGGCTGAAGAAGAGTGGTTTCGAGACCGAATTCATCCGCGCCGAAGGCACGCCCGGCGACACCGACCGCTACCCGCGCGTCAATGTCGTTGCCCGTTTCGACGGAAGATCGTCAGGCGCCTGCGTCCACTTCAACTCGCATATCGACGTGGTCGAAGCCGGCGACGGCTGGACCGTCGATCCTTTTGCCGGCGTCGTCAAAGACGGCAAGGTCTATGGTCGCGGCGCCTGCGACATGAAGGGCGGACTGGCCGCCTCGATCATCGCAGCCGAAGCCTTCCTGGAAGTCTTCCCCGACTTTCCCGGCGTCATCGAAATATCCGGCACCGTCGACGAGGAGTCCGGCGGCTTCGGCGGCGTCGCCCATCTGGCCAGACTCGGCTATTTCTCAAAACCCAGGGTCGACCACGTCATCATTCCCGAGCCGCTCAACAAGGACCGCATCTGCCTCGGGCATCGCGGCGTCTGGTGGGCGGAGATCGAGACCAAGGGCGAGATCGCGCACGGCTCGATGCCGTTTCTCGGCGACAATGCGGTGCGCCACATGGGCGCCGTGCTGAGGGCTTTCGAGGACGAGCTGTTCCCTGCGCTTGACCGTAAGATGACGCGCATGCCGGTCGTGCCCGAAGGGGCAAAACGCTCGACCATGAACATCAATTCGATCCATGGCGGCCAGACCGAGGACTTCCGGCCCGGCCTGCCGTCGCCCAACGTGCCCGACTCCTGCCGGCTGACCATCGACCGTCGTTTCCTGCTGGAGGAAGATCTCGACACCGTCAAAGGCGAAGTGACCGGTATTCTCGACCGGCTAAAGCGCGAGCGGACAAAATTCGACTACGAAATCCGCGACCTGATGGAAGTGCTGCCGCTGATGACCGAGCGCGACGCCCCGGTGGTCAAAGCGGTTGCGCAAGGCATCATGGCGATCTTCGACCGCGAACCCGACTACGTCATCTCGCCCGGCACCTACGACCAGAAGCACATTGCGCGCATCGGCCATATCTATGATTGCATCGCCTATGGGCCGGGCATTCTCGACCTCGCCCACCGGCCGGACGAATGGGTCGGGATATCGGACATGGTAGAATCGGCCAAGGTGATGGCGATAGGGCTCAACGTGCTGCTGCGCGGCACAGCCGCGGGGTAAGGCGCACCGCGACAAGCTTCGACCTGCCGATGCGGTGGCCAGGACAAAACATTCCCGGCCACGCCAACGGGCAGAACGAAACGCAATTTACTCCGCGGCGAAATCACGCTTCTATCGCCCGGGTTCGAGCACGTGTCTGAAACGCATGGGGAGTCGCACGATGAAACTGTGGAAAACCATCCTGGCGGCCGCGGTGCTGTCGCTGGCCGCCGGCGCTTCCGCGTTTGCCGCGCGGACCGACCTGGTCATCGGCATTCCGCTCGAACCCCCGCATCTCGATCCGACCGCAGGTGCCGCCGCGGCAATCGACGAGGTTCTATATGCCAATGTGTTCGAGGGCCTGACACGCATCGGGCCCAATGGCGAGGTGCTGCCGGATCTGGCCGAAAGCTGGACCATTTCCGATGATGGAAAGGTCTACACCTTCAAGCTGCACACCGGCGTGAAATTCCATGACGGCACCGACTTCGATGCCGGCGACGTGAAATTCTCGCTCGATCGAGCCCGCGCCGAAAATTCGGTCAACGCGCAAAAGGGCCTATTCGCGGCCATCGATACGATAGACGTCGTCGATCCGGCGACCGTCAAAGTGACGCTGAAGAACCCGCAGGGATCCTTCCTCTACAATATGGGCTGGGGTGACGCGGTGATCGTGGCGCCGGAATCGGCAGAGACCAACAAGGAGAAACCGATCGGCACCGGCCCGTTCAAGTTCCAGAGCTGGGCCAAGGGATCGTCGATCACGCTGGTCAAATCGGACAATTACTGGGGCACGCCGGCGTCCCTCGACAAGGCCGAATTCCGCATCGTGCCCGATGCCGCGGCCTATGTGCCGGCCCTGCTTTCCGGCGACATCCAGGCTTTCCCGTTCTTCGATGCCGACAGCCTCGCGCAGGTCAAGGACGATCCGCGCTTCAAGGTGGTGATCGGCTCGACCGAGGGTGAGACCATCCTGTCGATCAACAACAAGAAGCCTCCTTTCGACAAGTTGCAGGTGAGGCAGGCGATCTCCTACGCGCTCGATCGCAAGGCGATCATCGACGGCGCCTCGGCCGGCCTCGGCCAGCCGATCGGCTCGCACATGTCGCCGGCCAGCAAGGATTATGTCGACCTCACCGGCCGCTACCAGCATGATGTCGCCAAGGCCAAGGAATTGCTGAAAGAGGCAGGCCTCGAAAACGGCTTCAAGGCGACGCTGAAACTGCCGCCGCCCGCCTATGCCCGCCTCGGTGGCGAAATCATAGCCTCACAACTTCGCGACGTCGGCATCGATCTGGAGATCATCCCGGTCGAATGGGCGCAGTGGCTGGATCAGGTGTTCACCAAGAAGGATTACGACCTGACCATCGTCTCCCACACCGAGCCCAACGACATCGATATCTATTCGCGCAAGGACTATTACTTCAACTACGACAACCCGGCCTTCGACAAGGTGATTGCCGATCTCGGCGTCACCTCCGACGAAGCCAAGCGCAAGGAATTGCTGGGGCAGGCACAGAAGATCCTGGCGGACGATGCCGTGGTCGGCTTCCTCTACGAACTGCCCAAGGTCGGCGTCTGGGACGCCAAGCTGCAAGGCCTGTGGGAAAACGCCCCGATCCAGGCCAATGATTTGACCAAGGTGAAGTGGAGCGAGTGATCCCCCACCTTCCATGACCGCCTACCTCCTAAAACGCTTCGCCGTCGCGCTCGCCACGCTGGTGCTGGCTTCCATGGTGGTGTTCGCCGTCCTGGAGATCCTGCCCGGCGATCCGGCGCGGCTAATGCTGGGCCTGAACGCCAGTGCCGATCAGGTCGAGCTGCTGCGCAACCAGATGGGCCTCAACGCCCCGCTGGCCTTGCGCTACCTGCAATGGGCCGGCGGCCTGCTCAGCCTCGATTTCGGCCGCTCCTACACCTATTCGGTGCCGGTCATCGACCTGGTGCGCGAGCGGCTTGCCGTCTCGCTGCCGCTGGCGCTGATTGCGCTTGCGCTCTCCACCATCATCGCGATTCCCGTTGGCCTGTTTTCCGCCAGCCGGCGTGGACGCGCCGGTGACACGATTTCGATGGGCGCCGCACAGCTTGGCGTCGCCGTGCCCAATTTCTGGTTCGCACTGATGCTGATCTATGTCTTCGCCGTCTGGCTGCGGCTGGTCCCGGCCGGTGGCTTTCCCGGCTGGAGTGCCGGCATCTGGCCAGCCTTGAAATCGCTGCTGCTGCCGGCGGTCGCACTTGCCTTGCCGCAAGCCGCGATCCTGGCGCGCGTTACCCGCTCGGCGCTGATCGAGGTCCTCAACGAGGACTATATCCGCACCGCCCGCGCCAAGGGCCTGCCCTATCGCGCAGTCTTGTGGCGGCATGCACTGCGCAACGCCATGATCCCGGTGTTGACCATTCTGGGCCTGCAATTCGCCTTCCTGCTTGCCGGCACCATCATCATCGAGAATGTGTTTTATCTGCCCGGCCTCGGCCGGCTGGTGTTCCAGGCCATCACGCAGCGCGATCTGATCGTGGTCGAAAGCGTCGTCATGCTGCTGGTCGCGGCCGTCATCGCCGTCAACCTCCTCGTCGACCTTTCCTATGCGGTGGTCGATCCGCGCCTGAGAAGCCGGCAATGACACTGCACATCGACATCCCAGAGGAGACGTTCGGCAGCATCCTGGGCAAGGCATTCAGGAATACCGCCTTCGTGGCCGGTTTCGTCATTACCCTCATGATCCTGGCAATGGCTGTAGTCTCATATGCCTGGACGCCCTACGACGTCACCAAACTGGTGATATCGGACAAGACGCAGGCACCCTCGCTGGCGCACTGGTTCGGCACCGACCATTTCGGCCGCGACATTCTGTCGATGGTCATGGTCGGCGCCCGCAATTCGATTGCCGTGGCGCTGGTCGCGGTCGGCATCGGCATGGGGGTCGGCGTGCCGCTCGGCGCCTTTGCGGCGGCACGCGGCGGCCTCGTCGACGAGGCACTGATGCGGCTGAACGACCTCGTCTTCGCCTTCCCGGCTTTGCTGTCGGCGATCATGATCACCGCCATCTTCGGGCCGGGCGCGATCAACGCCATCATCGCCATCGGCATCTTCAACATCCCGGTCTTTGCCCGTGTCGCCCGGGCCGGCGCGCTGGCGATCTGGCCGCGCGAGTTCATTCTCGCCGCACGCGCCGCCGGCAAGAGCAGCGCGCAAATCACAATCGAACATGTGCTGCCCAACATCGCCACGCTGCTCCTGGTGCAAGGCACCATCCAGTTCGCGCTGGGCATCCTGGCCGAGGCCGGGCTTTCCTATCTGGGCCTGGGCACGCAACCGCCAATGCCGAGCTGGGGCCGCATGCTGTTCGACGCGCAGACCCGCATGGTGGTGGCGCCATGGATGGCGATCTTTCCGGGCATGGCCATCGTTGTCGCCGTGCTGGGGCTGAACCTCCTGGGCGACGGCATCGCCGACATCCTCGATCCGAAATCGCGGCGGCAGCGATGAGCCTGCTCGACATCGAGAACCTGTCGCTGACCATCGGTGACACGCAGATCCTTAAAAGTATGGAGCTTTCCGTCGCGCCCGGCGAGGTGATGGGCCTGGTCGGCGAATCCGGTTCGGGCAAGTCGATGACCGCGCTGACGGTGATGCAGCTTCTGCCCCATGCCGCGCGCGCCACCGGACGCGTCACATTCGACGGCATCGACATCCTCACGGCGAGCGAGGATCAAATGTGCGCGCTGCGCGGCGACGACATCGGCATGGTGTTCCAGGAGCCGATGACGGCGCTCAATCCGGTCAAGACTATCGGCGAACAGGTTGCCGAAGGCATACGCTGGCACACCAAGGCCAGCCGCGCCGAGGCCGAAGACCGGGCGCGAAAAATGCTCGACCGCGTCGGCCTCCCCGAAGCGAAATTTCCAATGTCGCGCTATCCGCATGAACTGTCCGGTGGCCAGCGCCAACGCGTCGTCATCGCCATCGCCTGCGCGCTGAAGCCGAAGCTGCTGATCGCCGACGAGCCGACGACGGCGCTCGACGTTGTCTTGCAAGCCCAGATCCTCGACCTGTTGCGCGACCTCGTCGCCGAGAGCCGCATGGGCCTGCTCTTGATCTCGCACGACCTCGCCGTGGTGACCGAGATGGCGGACCGCATCACTATTCTGCGCCGCGGCGAGGTTATGGAAGCCGGCGACACTGCGCGCACGCTGTCCGAACAGACCCACCCCTACACCCGCCAGCTGGCGCAGGCCTCGATGCATGTGCCGGCGCGCGCCAGGCTGCATGACATCGAGACGGGCCAACCTTTGCTTCAGGTCCAAAGCGTGACCCGCGACTATCCCGGCCGACGCACCTCATTATTCAAACGCGCGCCTGGTATCCGCGCCGTCGACGATGTCTCGCTGTCGATGGCGCCGGGCCAATCGGTGGCGCTGGTCGGCAGATCCGGCTGCGGCAAGTCAACCCTCGCCCGCATGATCCTGGCGCTGGACCGACCAAGCTCGGGCACGATCCGGTTCCGAGGCGAGACCGTCACAGGCAAGAGCGAAGCCGAGCTGAAGCCGGCCCGCCGTGACATGCAGGTCGTCTTCCAGGATCCCTACGGCTCCTTCGACCCGCGCCAGAAGGTCGAAAAACTGGTCGCCGAACCCCTGCATGTGCTGGAGAAGAAGCCGACGCGCACCGAGCGCCGCGAAATGGTGGCGCATGCGCTGCACGAAGTCGGCCTCGGCATCAGCGACATGGACAAATACCCGCATGAATTTTCCGGCGGCCAGCGCCAGCGCCTGTCGATCGCCCGCGCCATCATCACCCGCCCCAAGCTGGTCGTCGCCGACGAGCCGGTCTCGGCGCTCGACGTCTCGATCCGCGCCCAAATCCTTGATTTGTTCGCCGAGCTCAACCAGAAGCTCGGCATCGCCTATCTCTTCATCACCCATGACCTGACCGTCGCCCGCGCCATTACGGACGAGGTGCTGGTCATGCATGACGGCAAGATCGTCGAGCGCGGCAAGACGAACGCGGTGCTCGACCACCCGCAATCCGAGGCGGCCAAGGCGCTTGTCACCGCCGCCCCTGATTTGCACCGGGCGATCGCGACGCGGCTGCGAGAGCAAGGCTGATCAGGAGAGAAGGCGTCCAATCACTCCTGCGGCTTCACCACATCGACCGGGCTGATGTCGAGCAGGTCGAGCGTGCGGCGCAGAAGGCGCATCTCGCTCTCGGCAAGTTGCGAATCCGCCTTGGCGATCTCCGCCATATGTTTGGCCAATTGCCGGCGCCGCTCGACATCGAGGTCGCGGAACAGTGCAATCGCCTGCGAGCCGTTGGTCTCGTAGCCGAACTCGTTGAGATATTCGATGACGCTGTCGATACTGCTTTCCGCAATGCCGAAGGCGTCCTTGCAGATGCGCCGGAAGACAACCATCTCGCTCTCGCTGACAGACCCGTCGGCCAGGATCATGCGAAACAACATCAGCAGTTCCGCCGACAGGACCGGATCGTCCGCCACCTTGCGCACACCCGGGTCGCCGTCGAATATCTGACGTATCTGGTCCAGCAATGCGAATGCCATCAGGAGCCTCTTTCCGGGTTAACCACACAAATACAAATCCAAGCGCGATGCGCTTGGATAGAGGTAGCGCGGAATCGACCTTGCGCAAACAGGGCGGCCGTGGTCGAACGCCCGATATTTCAGCCGGCCGGACACCGCCATACATCAGATGATCGACCTTAGCATCCAGACCGTCGCCATGCTCGCCTTCGCCGCCTTTGCCGCGGGCTTTGTCGATTCGATCGCCGGCGGCGGCGGGCTCATCACCGTGCCGGCGCTGCTGCTTGCCGGCTTCACGCCGGTCCAGGCGCTCGCCACCAACAAACTGCAAGGCATGTTCGGCTCGGGCTCGGCGACCATCCACTACGCATCGAAGGGTCATGTCGACCTGCGCCGGCAATTGCCGTCGGCGCTTCTGGCCCTTGTCGGAAGCGCCATCGGCGCCTTGCTGGCAACGATCGTGCCGGGTGACATTCTGCGGGCTGCCCTGCCTATCGTGCTGATCGCCATCGCGCTCTACTTCGCGTTCAAGCCCAACATGAACGACATCGACCGCGCCGAGCGGCTGTCGCCGTTCCTGTTCGGGCTGACCCTGGTGCCGGCCATCGGCTTCTACGACGGCCTGTTCGGGCCAGGCGCAGGCTCCTTCTACATGCTGGCCTTCGTGGCACTTGCCGGCTACGGCGTGCTCAAGGCGACGGCGCATACCAAGCTGCTCAACTTCGCCTCCAACATCGGCGGCTTCATCGTCTTCGCGGCCTTCGGCGTCGTCTACTGGAAGATCGGCCTGATGATGGGCGTTGCCCAGTTCCTCGGCGCCCGCGTCGGCGCCAGCCTGGCCATGCGCATCGGCGCGAAACTGATCAAGCCGCTGCTGGTGATCGTGTGCCTGGCGCTTGCTGTGAAGCTGCTGGCCGACCCGGCGAACCCGCTGCGCGCCCTGATTGGTGTGTGATCACGCGCCCTGATAGAATGCCGCTGTTCGAATCATGTAGGAGGAGCCACACATGAATCTTAGCGCACCTACGCAGATCGTTTTTATCATTTCCGTTGTTATCGCCATCATCGGCGCACTCGCCGCGCTTGGCGTTCTTGCGTTCATTCCACTCGCATCGGTGTGGATTGTTCTTATTGCTTTCATCGTGCTTGCCGGCGGCTGCTTGATGCGCGGCGCCTGACCATTTCCCTTGAAGTGGGGACGAGGAGCGCCCGGCCAAAAGCCGGGCGCTTTTGATTCCGGCCCCGGGTCTGCTAGATTTGACTTGGCGCAAGGATGGCCGATGCCAGTCGAGATGCAACCCCAGCAAGAGCAGGACCGGTCCGTCGCCGGGCGGTTCGAGATGCGCCGGCGCCTGCCGGAGCCTCGACTTCAGGGCATTGTGTCGGACATTTGCGGCTATCGCGAAATGACGCCCGGCCATATGCGCAACGTCGAATACGCGTCCCTCACCGTGCCGCTGGTCATCAACTTCGCTGAACCCTTCGCTATCGGCCTCGGCAAGGCACCCGGCGACAATGACCGCTTCGCCAGTTTCGCCGCCGGCCTCTTTGCCGGACCGGTGGTGATCGAATCCTTCGGCGGCGCCTGCTGCGTCCAGGTCAACTTCACGCCGCTTGGCGCACGCCGTTTCTTCCGCCTGCCGATGAGCGAACTGGTCGACAGCATGGTCGTCCTCGACGACGTGCTTGGCGCGCAAGGTTTGGCGCTGCGTGAACGGCTGGGCAACGCGCCGGCCTGGACGACGCGTTTCGACATGGCCGAAGCCTTCGTCACCGCCCGTCTCGAGAATGCCGCCGAGACGCCGCTTGAAATCGCCTGGGCCTATGACCGCATCATCGCATCCGGCGGCCGGACCCGCATTGGATCGATCGCCGAAAGGCTGGGCTGGAGCCGCAAGCATCTCGCCGGCAGTTTTTCCAACGCCATCGGCATCGGCCCCAAGACGCTGTCGCGCATCGTCCGCTTCAACCGGGCGCTCGGCCTGTCGAGACAGCCGACAGCCGATTGGGCGGATATAGCCGCCGATTGCGGCTATGCCGACCAGGCCCATCTGGTGCGGGAGTTTCGCGACCTCGCCGGCGAGACGCCAACCGCGCTCTCCGTCAGGTAACATTTCTTCAAGACGCCGAACCGGCCTTTGAGCAGAGTGGGTTAACGACCAACCCAACGAAGGAGGTTCCCATGCCCACCACCACTGAAGCGCCCCGCCTCTACCCCGCCTTGCGCTACAAGAACGCGGCAAGAATGATCGATTGGCTGGGCGAGGCTTTCGGCTTCAGCGTCCGTGCCCGCTATGGCGAAGGCGATGTCGTACACCATGCCGAACTGGTCTTCGGCTCTTCGATGATCATGATTGGCACGGTCCGCGACGACGACTACGGCAAGATGGTCGGCGAACCCGGCTCAGGCAGCGGCAAGTCGATCTACATTGCCGTCGACGACGCGGATGCCGCCTATACCAAGGCCAGGAAGGCCGGCGCCACGATCATCCAGGAATTGACCAACCGCGACTATGGCAGCCGCGAGTTCATCTGCCGCGACCCGGAAGGCAACGTCTGGTCGTTTGGCACCTACTGGCCGAAGGCTGGCGAGAAGGCCTGAGCCAACCAGTGCCCCGAATCACCGCGCCAGTGCAAAAATCGCGTCGCAGTCGAGATGGGTCTCCAGCTCGGCTGCGACCTCGTCCAGCGCCCGCTCGACCTCGGCCCGGTAGTCGATGCTACCGCCCTTGATGCCGAGGCTTTCGAGGAATTTCCCGCGAAAGCCGTCGGCGCCAAACAGGCCGTGCATATAGGTGCCGATCACCTTGCCGTCGGCCGACACCGCCCCGTCCTCGACACCATTGATGACAGCGGAAGGCCGCAGCGTATCCGGTCCGGTGGTGCGGCCGAGGTGGATTTCGTAGCCTTCGAGCGGCAAGTCGAATTGCACCGAACGGGCGCTGACGTTGCGCACCGTCTTTTCCGGTTCCATCACCGTTTCGACGTCGAGCAGGCCGAGCCCTTCGGCTTCGATGACGCTGCCTTCGATGCCGTCAGGGTCGCGCACTGTGCGGCCGAGCATCTGGAAGCCGCCGCAGATACCAACGACATGGCCGCCGCGCTTGCGATGGGCCAGCAAGTCGCGATCCCAGCCGTTCTCGCGGAATTTCAGCAGATCGCCGATCGTCGACTTGGAGCCCGGAATGACCACCAGCCCGGCATCGGCCGGCAGCGGCTTTCCCGGCGGCACGAACACCACCTCGACCTGCGGTTCGGCCTTGAGCGGGTCGAGATCGTCGAAATTGGCGATGCGGCCAAGCATCGGCACCGCCACCTTCAACGCGCGTGCATCGCCGGACACCAACCGCTCCAGCACCACCGAATCCTCCGAAGGCAGGCGCGCCGCCGCCTTCAGCCACGGCACCACGCCGAAACAGCGCCAACCCGTGAATGTCTCGATCGACTTCAGCCCATCGTCGAACAGCGAAATGTCGCCGCGGAACTTGTTGATGAGATAGCCGACGATCATGCGCCGGTCCTCCTCCGGCAGGATCAGATGCGTGCCGGCGACCGAAGCGATGATGCCGCCGCGATCGATGTCGCCGACCAGCACCACCGGCACGTCGGCGCGCGTGGCAAAGCCCATATTGGCGATGTCGCGGCTGCGCAGGTTGATCTCGGCCGGCGAACCCGCGCCCTCGACGATGACGAGATCGGCGCCCTCGCCGACCTTGCCCCAGGAGTCCAGAACGGCGTCCATCAACTGGCCCTTCATCGCCTGGTAATCACGCGCCCGCGCTTCTCCGAACATTTTGCCCTGCACGATAACCTGTGCGCCGACATCGGTCTGCGGCTTCAGCAGCACCGGGTTCATGTGGACCGAGGGTGCCACGCCGCAAGCGATCGCCTGCAGCCATTGCGCGCGGCCGATCTCGCCGCCGCCAGCTTTGTCGCCGGGAATATCGGCAACGGCGGCGTTGTTCGACATGTTCTGCGGCTTGAACGGCCGCACCTTCAACCCACGCTTCTTTGCCGCGCGGCAGAGGCCGGCGACCAGCACCGTCTTGCCGACGTCGGAACCCGTGCCTTGCAGCATGATCGCTCTGGCCATCAGTCCCTGCCCTGCGCCAAGGTTCCGGTGATATCGGATTTCTGCGCCAGCGGCCCGCCGCGCCAGATGTACAGCGCCAGCAATGGGTCTTGGCCGGTGCGCATGGCGTGATTGACGTTGGACGCGTGGTGGACGACCTCGCCGGCCGTGCGCATGCAAAAGCCGCTCTCGCCCATGCGCCATTCGGTACCGCCGGTCAGCGGAATGTAGATTTCCTCGGCAATGTGATGGTGGTCGGGATAGACGATATCAGGCCCAAGGATCAGCACGCCGGCGGCGACAGCGTCATTGACGAAGTGGCCTCGGGTGCCGAACACTTCCAGCCAGCCGTATTTATCGATGAACTCTTTTCCGAAATCCGCCTCGCTGTAGGTCTGCCCCCAGCGGAGATCGTTGCGCCGTTCAGCAAGCAGTTGCACCAGCGGCTTGGCATCCGACGGCGCCAACTCTGCGGCGCGATCAAGATGACGCAGGCAGTTGAGCGGATGCGGCTCCAGCGTGCGAGCCGGCATGTCCCAGCCAATGCGCGCCACGGCATCGCGCACCAAGGCGTGATCCACGGAGGAAAGGTATGCGCGGAACCGGCCCAGCAGTTCATCGAATTTTGTCGTCACATCTTGCTCCGGGCATGCATTGGTGCACAGCCGCTCCGCAGAGCGTCGGGTTGCGCGGCGGCATCATTGGTCTAGATTGGTGCGCGCGCAAAGCCAAAAACGACAGGCCAACAGGTCGAAGATTAGGGAGCACGCCATGGACGCCGCGGTCGATGCGAGCACCAGCCAGTTCGAACTTAACGAGGAGCAGCGCGCCATCCAGGAGATGGCGCAGGCCTTCGCCGCAGACCGTGTCGCGCCAAATGCGCTCGACTGGGACCGTAACAAGCATTTCCCGGCCGATGTGATCCGCGAGACCGGCCCGCTCGGCCTTGGCGGCATCTATATCAGGGACGATGTCGGTGGCTCGGCACTTGGCCGGCTCGACGCCGTGCTGATCTTCGAGGCGCTGTCGCACGCCGATCCGGCTTTTTCATCGTTCATCTCGATCCACAACATGGTGGCCTCGATGATCGACCGTTTCGGCAATGACGAGCAGCGCCAGCGTTTCCTGCCGAAGCTGACCTCTATGGAATGGCTGGCGAGCTACTGCCTGACCGAGCCCGGCTCCGGTTCCGATGCCGCAGCCCTGAAAACGCGCGCGGTGAAGAGCGGCGGCGACTATGTGCTCAACGGCACCAAGCAGTTCATCTCGGGCGCCGGCGACAGCGATGTCTACGCCGTCATGGTGCGGACCGGCACTGAAGGGCCGAAAGGCATTTCCACCATCGTCGTGCCCAGAGATGCGCCAGGCCTCTCCTTCGGCGCCAACGAGCACAAGATGGGCTGGCATATGCAGTCGACCCGCCAGGTCATCTTCGAGGATTGCAAGGTGCCGGCGGAGAACCTTTTGTCCGGCGAAGGTGCGGGTTTCGGCATCGCCATGGCCGGGCTCGACGGCGGCCGTCTGAACATCGCCGCTTGTTCGCTGGGCGGCGCGCAGTCGGCGCTCGACAAGGCGCTTTCCTACACCGCCGAGCGCAAGGCCTTCGGCTCGAAGATCAACCAGTTCCAGGCGCTGCAGTTCAGGCTGGCCGACATGGAGACCGAACTGCAGGCGGCGCGTATTTTCCTCTATGCCGCCGCCGCGAAGCTCGACCGCAAGGCGCCGGACGCCGGCAAATGGTCGGCGATGGCCAAGCGCTTCGTCACCGATACCGGCTTCAATGTCGCCAACGACGCACTGCAGCTGCTCGGCGGCTATGGCTACCTGCACGACTACGGCATCGAGAAGCTGGTGCGGGACCTGCGCGTGCACCAGATCCTCGAAGGCACCAACGAGATCATGCGCGTCATCATCGCGCGAGCATTAATTGGAAGGCAGTAGGCAGTAGGCAGTAGGCATTAGGCAGTGAGATGACCGGCAAGATCAATTCCTACAAGGATCTTATCGTGTGGCAGCAGGGGATGGATCTGGCTGTCGCCACCTATTCTTTGACCAAGGCATGGCCAAAAGAGGAATTGTATGGGTTGACCAGCCAAATCCGCCGTTCAGCAACCTCTATTCCTGCAAACATCGCCGAAGGTTATGGCCGAGACAACAGAGGTTCCTATCAGCAATTTCTGAGGATTGCCCAAGGCTGGCTGAAGGAATTCGAGACACACCTCCAGATCGCTGAACGCATTGGCCTTGCCACGCATGATCAAGCTAGTCAGTTGCTGACATCCACGGAGGGCATCGGCAAAATGCTTCGCCAGCTTATTTTCAAACTTGCACCCGAATAGACCCCTACTGCCTACTGCCTACTGCCTACTGCCTGCTGCCTACTGCCTACTGCCTACTGCCTACT
>NZ_RZTC01000128.1:0-16268 GCF_004023165.1 Mesorhizobium sp. M7A.F.Ca.MR.176.00.0.0
AAGCTATCCCTGGCACTGGTCCGTTTACCGCTGGATCGAAGGCGAGACGGCAGAGCGCGAGCGTATCGCCAGCTTGCCGCGATTCGCGACCGACCTGGCCGCGTTCCTGGTCGCCTTGCAAAGGATCGATGCCACTGGCGGACCGGCGCCGGGACAACACAACTTCTTTCGCGGCGGAGCACTCAGCGTCTACGATGGCGAAACCCGGCAAGCGATTGAAGCCCTCGACGGCAAGATCGATACGGTCGCAGCCCGCGCGGTGTGGGAGGCAGCACTTGCCGCGCCATGGCACGGTGCGCCGGTCTGGTTCCACGGCGACGTCAGTTGGGGAAACCTGCTGGTCAGGCAAGGCCGGTTGGGCGCGGTGATCGACTTCGGAACCTCCGGCGTTGGCGATCCCGCCTGCGATCTGGCGATTGCCTGGACATTGTTTGAAGGCAAAAGCCGGGAGGCGTTTCGCGCCGGCCTTCCAGCCGATGAGGCGATGTGGGCGCGTGGTCGTGGCTGGACGCTTTGGAAGGCGCTGATCACGGTAGCTGGACAGATCGGCGTCAACCCTGTCGAGGTTGAAAAATCCCGTCATGTGATCGATGAGGTGCTTGCCGATCACGCGCGGCGGGGGTGAGGCGCCAAACGTTCAAGGCGCTCTCGCCCACCAGATCCTGATCCTGTCGCCGATCCATCCGCCCCCGTATGGCGCGACCAGGGACATTCTGGCCGAGGCGATGCTTTCCCGGACCTATGCGTGCCCACCCGCCTGATCGAGGCGGAGGGGAGCGCATCGCCTGCGTCGTTCAGGTCGACTGAGAGGGCGTCACGGAGGAATCGTTTTTCAACGGCTGGCTGCTGTCGCAATCGGCGACACGACGGCACTCCAGGAAGTTTCGACCGCCTTGGAGGGGGCAGACACCCTTGGAAGCGTCATCCCGCTTTTCGCCTCGGTATCAGAGCGGGATTTGCAGATGGGCGTTATCTGGCAACAGAAGGGGAGGCGGCAACAATCGAATAAATTTCGACGGAATTGAGGTATATTTTGCGTATTATGCGGCCGTTTTGGAAATATAGCACGTTATCAGTATAGTTAGACGCGAAAGTATCCGTATATATATTTAATAAATGACATTGTGCCATTTGTGCCGCTCGCCGGATTATCAAGTGTTATTTGTGCAACACGGCATTAATCTGTTTGGGGAATTGTCATTATTCCGGAAATCGTCATTGAAGGCAGATGATCGATGGGTATGTTCGCCGCTGAAAAGGGCGAGCGGTGTGAGCCTTTTTCGTTGTGGGGGTGAGGCGGGAAAACATTGCCGCCAGCCACAAATCCGAAGCCATTTATAACTATGACTGGAGAGGTCAGAAAATGAACATCAAGAGCCTCCTTCTCGGCTCAGCCGCGGCCCTGATCGCGGTCAGCGGCGCGCGCGCCGCCGACGCTGTCGTCGTCGCCGAACCGGAACCGGCCGAATACGTCAAGATCTGCGACGTCTACGGCGCCGGTTACTTCTACATTCCGGGCACCGAGACCTGCCTGCGCATCGGCGGCTATCTCCGCTACGACATGGGCGTCGGCGATTCCGGCGCGCTGGATGGCGCCAATAACGTTGCCGATCACATGGACGGCGATAGGAACGACACCTACTACAAGAACATGCGCTTCACGCTGAGGACTTATACCGGCCAGGAAACCGAGCTCGGCACATTGAAGACCTTCACCGAGACCCGCTTCCAGTTCGGCAACTCTTCCGGCGACTATACCGGTGACGGCACCGGCTGGCAGGCCGGCAACAAGGCCACCACCCTCAACTTCGCCTGGATCCAGCTCGGTGGCCTGCGCGTCGGTAAGGATGAAACGGTATACGACCAGTTCATCGGCTATGCCGGCAACGTCATCCAGGACACGCTCATCCCGTATGGTGTCAAGGATACCAATCTCATCAGCTACTACTTCGACGCAGGCAGCGGCTTCACGGGCGTGGTCTCGCTCGAAGAAGGCACCGGCGTCAACACGATCGACAGCTATGTTCCGCATGTCGTCGGCGGTTTGAAGTACAAGGGCGACTGGGGTGCGATCACCGGCGTCGTGGCCTATGACAGCAATTATGAGGAAGTGTCCGGCAAGGTCCGTTTGGACGTCAACGTCAGCAAGGAACTGACGCTGTTCGTCATGGGCGGCTACGGCACCAACGACAACATCAACGACTTCGGCACAGGCCGTACCCAATACAAGCCATGGGGCGGAAACTGGGCGATCTGGGGCGGCGGCACCTACAAGTTCAACGACAAGACCTCGTTCAACGCCCAGGTCTCCTATGACGACTGGAAGAACCTCGGCGTCGCGGCCAACGTGGCCTATACCATTGTGCCCGGCTTTACGATCACGACTGAAGTCGATTACCTCAATGCAGGAAAATTCGACGACTTGGACTTCAACAACTGGACGAAGGCCGACAAGAAGAGCAGCGTCGGCGGCATCGTTCGCTTCCAGCGCAATTTCTAACGGATCGACTGACCTCACCAGCCCGCCCGCAGCACATCGCTGCGGGCGGTTTTTTATGCATTGGCATGAGAGTTACCCGGGGGCCAAGCCCATACCTTGATTTCGCCACCCGATCGGTGAAAAGCTCCTGAAATGGAATGGCGCGACGAGGGAATCATTCTCGGCACCCGCAAGCATGGCGAAACCAGCGCCATTCTCGAGGTGTTGACGCGAGCGCATGGCCGTCATCTCGGCCTTGTTCGCGGCGGCCGTTCGCGCAAGCAGCAGCCTGTGCTCCAGCCCGGCAACCGTGTCGACCTGTTGTGGCGAGCGCGCCTTGACGAGCACCTCGGCACGTTCCAGGCCGAGGCGATCGAGATGAACGCGGCCCGGTTGATGGACAGCGCCGTCGCCGTCTACGGATTGCAGACCATGGCCGCGCATCTGCGCCTGCTGCCCGAGCGCGACGCGCATGAAGGTCTCTACGAAACGCTTGCCGTGATGATCGTCCATCTCGACGACGCCGACGTTGCCGGCGAACTGGTGGCGCGCTTCGAGCTTCTGGTGCTGGACGAACTCGGCTTCGGCCTCGATCTCAGCCAATGCGCCGCCACCGGCACGCGACAGGACCTGGCCTATGTCTCACCGAAGTCGGGACGTGCGGTATCGCGCGAAGCCGGTTTGCCGTGGCGCGACAAGATGCTGGCTCTGCCGGCCTTCCTGCAGCGCGGCTCCGGCCTGCGCGCCGATGCGGCTGATGTCGACGACGCCTTCCGGCTCACCGGCTTCTTCTTCAACCGCCACGTCTATGAGCCGCGCGGCATCGAGCCGCCGGACGCTCGTACCGGCTTCCTCGCCGCCTTGCGCAAACATCACGCGCGCGGCAAGGCCATAGCTGGCGAAGACGCAGCCAGAGAAATCATCACATGAGCGAGGTCGAACTTTATCCTGGCCGGGTCTCACCGCTCGGCCTCGGCACCATTCCGCACGCCGACATCCTGAAATACACCGGTTTGGAATTGCTGCAGCGCATCGTCGACGGCAAGTATCCGGCGCCGCCGATTTCCTTCCAGCTGAATTTCACTCTCACCGAAGTCTCGGAAGGGCGCGCTGTCTTTCGTGGCATGCCGAGCGAGCGCCATCTCAATCCGCTGGGCAGCGTGCATGGCGGCTGGGCGGCGACGCTGCTCGATTCGGCGCTGGCCTGTGCCGTGCAGACGCTGCTCGAAAAGGGCGAGGCCTATACCACGGCGGAGTTCAAGGTGAATTTGACGCGTCCCATCACGCCGAAGACCGGCGAGGTGGTGTGCGAGGGCAGGGTTGTTCACAAGGGCCGCACGTTGGCGGTGTCGGAAGCGACGCTGAAGGATGCCGGCGGCAAGCTGCTGGCTTTCGGCACCGAAACATGCTCGATCTTTCCGGCCGCCAATCTGGCGGCGCGTTGACTGGCGGCGCATTGAGTTTTCCGAGCTTGGATTTTCTGGCCGTTTGGCCGCCGCATTTGAATGTCAGTAAGACGAATGTCAGTGAAAACTGGCCTGGTTTGGGGGAACCGCCATGTTTGAAAGCCTGATCGGCCTTGTCGCCATCATCGCCTTGTTCGTCATCATTTCGCGCCAGCAGAGCCGCATCGGCCTTGTCGAGCGTGAACTAGGCGCGCTGCGCAGCCTGGTCCTTTCCGGTGCCGTGCCGCCTGCGGCCAAGTCCTCCGAACAGGTGGACGACAACGCGCCCGCCGACATGGCTCCGGACGCAGCGGCTGCGACCGATATCGTTCCGCCGGAGGTAAGCGCAGCGGTCACCGTCCCGGCGCCAGCCACGGACACGGAAGACTCGACCGGCGAGATCGTCTCCGGCCCGTGGACCGCTCCAGAACCGGCACCGAAGGCAGTGGAACCTGCGGAGCTTCCCGGAGCGGCGAAAGCCGCCCGCCAATCCGATGTCGAAACCGCGCTCGGCACCCGCTGGGCGGTCTGGGTCGGTGGCATCGCGCTGGCGCTGGGCGGCCTGTTCCTGATCCGCTACACCATCGAGGCAGGTATTTTCGGTCCCGGCGTGCGGCTGACCATGGCCGGCGTGCTCGGCCTGGTGCTGGTGGCCGGCGGCGAGTTCATCCGCCGCACCGGCTTCAAGGTGCCGGTGCAAGGGGCCGCTGGCGCTTATATTCCAGCGATCCTGACTGCTGCCGGTGCCTTCATCCTGTTCGGCACCGTCTATGCCGCGCATGGCATTTACGGCTTCATCGGCCCGGCACTCGCCTTCACGCTGCTCGGCGTCATCGGCGTGGCAACGATCGCGGCCGCCCTGGTCCATGGTCAGGCGCTGGCCGGCATCGGCCTGGTAGGCGCCATGGTGACGCCGGTGCTGGTCGCCTCGCAGGCACCCAATCCCTGGGCGCTTTTCGGCTATCTCGCGATCGTGCTTGCCGCCACCGGCGTCATCGCCCGCATGCGGGACTGGAAATTACTGGTGGCGGCCGCCTTTTTCGGCACCGGTGTCTGGACCATCCTCTATATGACCGATGCGCCGGGGGCGAACCTCTCTGCCATTCTGTTCATCGACGCCGTCACGCTGGCCGTGCTCGCCCTTGTCTGGCTCGCTCGCCGTGACGACGAACCTGGACCAGCCAGGGCTTTCGACTGGCCGTCCATCGTGCCTGGCCTGTTCGTCGCATTCTCGGCGCTGGGCCTGTCGGTCGACCCGGCCTTCGCTGCCGCCGGCTACGCCTTGCCAGGCGCGGTGGTGATCGCCGCGATGGTGGGGGTCGCGCTTTATCGTCCGCTGGCGCTGCCGCTCCTCTATGCCGCGGGACTGGTCACGGTGCTGATCTATCTCGGCATCATCCCGCCAACCTCCATCGCTTCCGATTTTTCCAGCGGCGCCTTGGGCGTCGACGGACTGCCGGTGGCCACGTCCAACGTGCTGACCTTGCGCATCGGCATCGTACTTGGCCTGGTCTTCATCGGCGCCGGCTTCTGGGCCGCACGCCGGTTCGCCGCCGGCACACAGATCCGCGCGGCCTCATGGGCAGCGTGGGGCGTCATTGTCCCGCTGGTCATCCTGCTGGCACTCTGGTTCACCTTCGGCAATCTCGACCGTGACCTTGTCTACGCTGCCGCAGCGGCACTGCTGGTCGTCATTTTCGCCGCCGGCGGCGAGTGGATCGCGCGGGCCGAGGAGCCGCCGCTCAAGGGCGGTGTCGCGGTGTCGTTTGCCCTGGGCGGCGCGGCCATCGCCGGGCTCCTGCTCGTGCATATGGCTTTCGATTCCGGCTGGACCACCATCCTGCTCGGTGCGGCGGCCATCGTGCCGGCGCTGACTACGCGCTGGCGCGCCTATCCGGTGCTCGGCTGGATTTCGGTCGGCGCGGTGATCGCGGTGCTTGGCCGCGTCGCTTTCGACCCGACCATCGTCGGTGCCGGGTTCCTGTCGACGACGCCGGTGTTCAACTGGCTGCTGCCAGGCTACGGCGTGCCGGCACTGGCCTTCGGCTTTGCCGCCTGGCAGCTTGCGCGCACCACGAATGGCCGGCCGCGCCTTGCCATGGAGGCGGCTGCGGCGCTGTTTGCGCTGCTCACGCTCGCTATGCTGGTGCGCCACGCCATGCACGGCGGCGTCATCGACACGGGTGCCATGACGCTCGCCGAACAGTCGATCTACACCCTGATCGCCATCGGCGCTGGCGCCATCCTGGTCGCCATCGACATGCGCTCGCCAAGCTCGATGCTGCGCTATGGTTCGATGGCCGCCGGTGTGGCCTCGGTCGCTTTCATCGTTGTCAGGCACTTCGTCGTGCTGAATCCGCTGTTGTCAGACGAATCGACAGGCCGGATCCCGGTGTTCAACCTGTTGTTCCTCGCCTATCTCCTGCCGGCGATCGCCGCCGGGGGACTGGCGCTCTACGCCAGGGACAAGCGGCCGAAATGGTATGCGCAGATGCTGGCCGTGGTGGCTGCCGTGCTTGCCTTCGCCTATGCCACGCTGTCGGTGAGGCGCCTGTTCAAGGGCGAGTTCATCGGCTTGTGGAGCGGCCTCGGCCAGTTGGAAACCTATACCTACTCGGCGCTTTGGCTGGTGATTGGCGTTGCGCTCCTCACAGCCGGTGTCTGGTTGAAATCGCAGGTGCTGCGCGTCGCCTCGGCCGCGCTGATCGCGATCGCCGTGCTGAAGGTCTTCATCTTCGACATGTCGGAGTTGGAAGGCGTACTCCGGGCGCTATCCTTCATCGGCCTCGGCGCGGTTCTGATCGGTATCGGCCTGTTCTATCAGCGGCTTTTGACACGGGCGGCGAAGGAGGGATGATGCGCTTGCTTCCGTGAAGAGCTCTTACCCGTTCATGTGTCGGTTTGTCCGCTATTTTCGTACGACGCCGCGCACGCGGCGTTGTACGATTACCTCTTTGATGAGGCCCGCGATCTTGCGAACAAACGCCGGGCTGAAGGAGCCGATTGGCTTCGTCGTGACGAGATCATAAGCTTCATCGATCTGTACGCGGTTGTACTCGTCTAGGATCAGCCATGACGGGAAATCGAGCCCACCCCTGCGACACTCGATTTCGCTCACGGCAACATGCGTGCGGGACCGGTCGGGCCTTTGCGAGGTGAGCGGGAACAAGAACAGTGCGGCAGGCGTTGCCGGCGTTCTGACCACAATGCAGACGGGCCGCGCCTTGCGGCCGGATTCCTCGCCGGCGTCAGCCTGTCGTGCCCATAGATAATAGTATCGAAGCAAATCGCCGGGCTTAAGCATCCGGCTTGTCGCTGGTTGTGATGGCCTCCAATCCGGACATGAGTTCATCGTGAACCTCGTCCGGCGCGTCCTCAAGCGTGTAGGCTACGGCATAAGGCGAACTAACGAGCTGCCGATATTGGGCCGCTGATAGGATGATCAGCTTCTCTTTGCCGCGTTTCGTGAGAGCGACAGGCTCGATCATTGCCGTTTCGAGAATTTCGCCGGACGCCCGATTCATATCCGAAAAGGTGAATTGTTTCATTGAGTGACCCTCATACGTATTTTACATATTGTGCATATTTTACGTATTTGCGCAATCGATTTACCGCTGCCTTCGATCGGGAATAAATCGGCACCGGCCATCGTTATCTCATTGCTTGGGTGACCGGGGCGGGAGACCGCTTCGCGCTGGCCGCTTGCGCCGCGCCCGGAAGGCGCGTTCAATCGGGATCAACAAGGGCGACCTCGAAACCTGCGGTCATGGACGAAAAGAAGGCAGCAATCCTTGGCGAAATACCGCGCCTGCGCCGTTACGCGCGCTCGCTTTTGCGCGACCGCGACGCTGCCGACGACCTTGTTCAGGATTGCCTTGAGCGGGCGCTTGTGCGGCTCGGCAATTGGCAGACAGGAGAAAGCCCCCGGAGGTGGCTGTTTACGATCATGCATCATTTGTTCATCGATCAGATGCGCAAGGTGAACCGCCGCGGCGAGGCGGCGATGCTGCCGCTGGAGGCGGGCGAGACCGTTGCCCAGCCGGCCGAGCAGGTGGAGAACATTGCCTCGCGCGAGATCATCGACGCATTGCAGGCGATCAGCCCCGACCGTCGCGCGGCCCTTGTCATGGTTGCCATCGAAGGTTTTTCCTATGCCGAAGCCGCCAACATTCTGGGCGTGCCTGCCGGCACGCTGATGTCGCGCATTGCGCGCGGGCGTGAGGAATTGCGCGGGTTGCTGGACGACACGGCGCGCCGCCGCGCGATAAGGATCGTCGAGAAATGATCCGCCGCGACTTTTCCGAACGTGACATCCACATGGCGCTAGATGGCGAGCTGCCCAGCGATGAGCGCTCGGCCTACGATGCCTGGCTCGACGCCAATCCCGAGATGAAGGCCAAGAGCGCCCGTTTCACCGCCGACCGAGCGGCGCTGCGTGCCGCCTTCGCCGACGTGTTGGACGAAGCCGTGCCTGCGCGGTTGCGCAAGGTCGTGCTTGGCGAGGTGCCGGTCAAGGCATCTGTGCCACGCTCACGCTGGTGGCTTGCCGCTGCTGCCGCCGTGCTTCTGGTCACCGGCGGACTTGGTGGCTATTTTGCCGGCATCGACGGCATCGGCCAGGAGGACCCGGCGGAAGATCGGCTGGCCGAGCAGGCAATCGCGGCCCATGTCATCTATGCCGCCGAAAAGCGGCATGCCGTCGAGGTGCCGGCCAGCGACAAGGACCATCTGCAGACCTGGCTGTCCAACCGTGTAGGGCTGAAGCTGGTGGCGCCGGACCTGACCGCCGACGGATTCCAGTTGGTCGGCGGCCGGCTGTTGCCGGCAGGCGAGAGCAAGGCCGCCATGCTGCTTTACGAGGACGGCAATGGGCAGCGTATCTCGCTGTTCGTCACCACGGAATCGACGGAGAATGCCAAAGGCACCTACGCCGCCGCGCAAGACGGACCCGAGGCCGTCTACTGGCTGGACAAGGGCTATGGCTGCGCCGTGGTCGGCTCCTTGCCGCGCGAGCGGCTGGCCGAGGTCGCCAGGAGCGCCTACACGCAACTTGTGAACGGGCTGGCAAGCTGAACGGCATTGCTTTTGCCGGTGCCGTCGATCCGCGAATGCCGATCCGGCCGGAGGACCTTTTGCGCCCGTCGGGCCGGCGTCGGATTTGTCACAATTCGGCCCTAATCGAGGTGCGATAGCGCTTGATGAATGCCGTCGCATCGCCCCGAAAATCGGAAAGGGTTTTTGGAAACACGAGGCGAAGATTCAAGGTGGTGGAGCGGACTTCGTGCGCCCAGGTGGACGCCGGTTTTCCCAACGCCCTGGTTGGCGTCAAGGACGTGTTCGAGTAGGGCCATTTCCACCACCAATCGAGGTTTTCTGAAGCCGCATGCCTGCCGAGATCCGCACGGCCCGCGCGTCTGACGTCGATGATCTCGCCGCCATTGAGAAAGCTGTTTTCTCAAGCGACCGTATTTCCCGCCGCTCCTTCCGCCTGTTCATCGAGCGTGAAACCGCCGAGACGCTGGTCGCCGAAGTCGACGGCCGCGTGGCCGGCTATGCGATCGTGCTGTTTCGCAAGGGTAGCGGCGTGGCGCGACTCTACTCGATTGCGACCAGTCCGTTTTTCGGCGGACTGGGTGTCGGCCGCATGCTGCTCGGATCCGCCGAAGATGCCGCCTTCGAGCATGACCGCATGATGCTGCGTCTCGAAGTTCGCGAGGACAACAGCCGCGCGATCCGCATCTACGAACAGGCCGGGTATCGCAAGATCGGCCGCGAGCCCGGCTACTATGAGGATGGCGAAACGGCACTTCGCTACGAAAAGACCTTGCGTGGCGACATTCCGATCGCCACCAAGGTGCCGTTCTACCCGCAGACCTGCGAATTCACCTGCGGCCCGTGCTGCCTGATGATGGCGATGGCCAATTTCGATCGCGGCTTCGTGCCGGATCCGGTCATGGAAATCCGCCTGTGGCGTGAAGCGACGACCGTCTTCATGATGTCGGGTCCCGGTGGATGCGAGCCATTCGGCCTCGCTGTGTCGGGCTACGAAAGCGGGCTCGCGGTGGAGATCTACGTTTCCTTCTATGGCGCGCTGTTCCTGCAATCGGTACGCAGTGTGGACAAGCGCAGGGTGATGGAACTGGCCCAGGTCGACTTTCGCCGACGCGCGGAACTTTACGGCATCCCGGTGAATTACCGTGCATTCACAATCGACGATATCCGCGCTGCGATCGCTGGGGGAAAGCTGGTGCTGGTGCTGATCAGCGGCTTCCTGATGTTTGGCAAGAAGGTGCCGCACTGGGTGCTGGCGATCGGCGATGACGGCGACCATATCCTGATCCACGACCCTTGGGTCGAGGACGAAAGGCAGGAGACCATCCTTGATGCAGCCAACATTCCCGTGCCTTACGGCATCTTCATGAACATGGCGCAGTTCGGTCGCGATGGATTGCGTGCCGCCATCACTCTGGGAAAGCGTGACAGATAATGACCTGGGTCATCCTTACCGGCAGGCAGAGCGATCTCGACCAGGTGGCGACACCGCACAAGATCATCACCAATCGCGACTATCTCGCGCACCCGTCACTGTTTCGCGGCCAGCGGCCGAAGGTCATCAACCTGTCGAACAATTACGGCTACCAGAGCCGCGGCTACTATGCGTCGCTGCTGGCAAGCTCGCGCGGCCACAAGGTGATCCCGACGGTCGAAACGATGATCGACCTTTCGGAGCGCAAGCTCTATGAACACGCGCTGCCGGAACTGGAGCTGGCGCTCAACAAATGCCGCAAGGATCTCGGCGGCGTTTTTCCGCAAAAGGTCTGCATCTTCTTCGGCATCGGCCCGTCGAAAATCTGGGACCGCTTCGCCAAACTTCTATTCGACTGGTTCCGCGCGCCGGCGCTCGAAGTCCACATCAAGGACAGCGCCGAATGGGCCTCGATCCGCAAGATCGGTTTCCATCCGCTGGCGCGGATGACCGAGGACGAGGAAAAAAGCTTCATCCAGTGCCTGGAGACCTACACCAACCGCGAATGGCGCGACACCAAGGGCCGCACGCCGGCGCGCTACACCTTCGCCACGCTGGTCGACCCGCATGAGGAATTGCCGCCATCGGAGATATCGTCGCTGCGCTATTGGGCCAAGATCGCCGAGAAGATGGGTGTCGAAATCGAGCCGATCACCAAGCGGGACCTCGCCAAGCTCGCCAATTACGACGCGCTGTTCATTCGCGAGACCACCTCGATCTCCAACCACACCTATCGTTTCGCCCGCCGCGCCCAGCAGGAAGGCATGCCGGTGATCGACGATCCACTGTCGATGATCCGCTGCACCAACAAGGTCTATCTCAACGAGCTGATGGCCTACAACAAGGTGCCGGTACCGCCGACGGTGATGATCGCCGGCACCTCGGATCTCGAATTGGCAGCGCAGACGCTGGGCTTTCCGCTGGTGCTGAAAATCCCGGATTCGTCGTTCTCGCGCGGCGTCAAGAAATGCGCCAATTTCGAGGAACTGAAGACGCTTGCTACCGAATGGCTGGAGGATTCCGACCTTCTGATCGCGCAAAAATTCATTCCGACCGAGTATGACTGGCGCGTCGGCGTGCTCGGCGGCCAGCCGCTGTTTGCCGTGCATTATCTGATGGCCAAGAAGCACTGGCAGATCGTCAACCATAAGGCCAACGGCAAGCCCGACCAGGGCGGCATCAAGACCTTCACGCTGAAGGAGACGCCCGCGCATGTCGTCGAGACGGCTGTGAAGGCGGCGCGCTGCATCGGCGACGGGCTCTACGGCGTCGACCTCAAGGAGACCAAGGACGGCGTCTTCGTCATCGAGGTCAACGACAATCCCAACCTCGACCATGGCTGGGAGGATTCCGGCGAGAAGGACGAGGTCTGGGTGCGGCTGACGCAGTGGTTCCTGGAGCGGCTGGACCGGCCGGGGCGGTAGTTTGATCGGGGGTAGAACATGCAGTTTATCGTGATCGAGGATTTCACCGGCTGCGACCGCAAGGAGATCTATCGCCGCTTTCGCGACCGGGGCCGCCTCAAGCCGGACGAACTCGTCGTGCACCACAGCTGGATCGCGGCGGACATGAGCCGCTGCTTCCTGCTGGTGGAGACCGATGACGTCACGCTGCTGCAGCGCTGGGTCATCGAATGGGCGGATCTGGTGGAGTTCGAGATCATCCCTGTGGCGACAAACAAGGACATGGCTGAGGCATTGAGCGGGCACCTCTGATCATCGCCGCACGCTACGTCAACGCAGCGCGGGCGAGTTCACTGCGCGTCGGCATTCGTCGATCAGCCACTGGCGAAACGCCGCCACGACGTCGCGCCTGGCGCTGCGCTCGGGGATCGTCAGGCAATAGGGCTGGCGTAGCTCCAGTGCCTGGGCGAGGGGCCTGACAAGCCGGCCGTCTTCCAGCGCCTCGGCACAGTAGATTCCTTGCGCCAGCGCCACGCCCAATCCCGAAATCGCAAGGTCGAGCGCTGCGCGCGATGAGTTGGCCGAGAGGCCGCGCTGCGCTGCCCGGCCGGGCTCGATGCCGGCCGCCTCGAACCAGTTGTGCCAGGACGGAAAGGACGCACCAGTCGGTCCCCAGCCCGTGTGGATAAGCGGCAGGCTGGCCAGGCCTTCGGGTTTGATCGTGTCCGCCAGTCCGGGCGCACACACGGGATAGACTGCGTCCTGGACGATGTCCTCGGTCGGGTGCTCGCGATAATGCGGCCCATAGGAGAGCCTGATGTCGAGCTGGCGCGCGACGCTGCCGATCTCCTGGAAGGCCATGGTCAGCCTGGGCAGCATCTCGACGCCGGCCTCGGTGAGGACGACGCGCCGGTTGACGCGGTGGAACAGCTTGCGGCCCATCTGCTCCTCGACCGTGCGGATGAGCTGGCTGACGGCAGCGGCCGACACCGAAAGCTCTTCCGCTGCCGCGGCAAAGCTGCCTGTACGGGCCGCAGCCTCGAAAGCTTGAAGTCCTTTGAGAGAGGGAGGTACGGCCATAATCACCGAATAGATAAGTTCAGCTTATCTAGATTGCAGAAATCGTCGTTTTTGGAAAGGTTGTTCATTGGCTACAATGGGTTCATCAAACTCCAGTCTGGATCGAAGCACGTGGATCATCGTGACGTAATTTCATCGTTGACGCAGGAGGAGCGCAACCGGCTGACCGCCAAGTCTGATGTTGCGGGCCTCGTTCAGCTTGCTGCTCATTGGGGCGCGATCGTGGTCGTCGGATCGCTGATCGCTGCCAAGGTGCCGTTCTGGCCACTGCTGATGCTTCCGCAAGGTATCCTCATCGTCTTCCTGTTCACGCTGCTGCACGAGACGGTTCATCGCACGGCTTTTGAGGCACAGCGGCTGAACGATGTCGTGGCGCGGGTGTGCAGTCTGGCGATCGCACTGCCGGCGGACTGGTTCCGCTACTTCCACTTTGCCCACCATCGATACACGCAAGACCCGGAGAACGACCCTGAACTGGCCTTCCCGAAACCGGAGACATGGCGGCAATACCTCGTCCACATATCCGGCATCCCCTTATGGTGGGGCCACCTCAAGACGCTCTATGCCAACGCGGCAGACCGTGGTCGCGAAAGCTACGTTCCGCCGAAGGGCTATGACAAGGTGCGCATCGAGGCCCGCGCCATGATTGCCTTTTACGCCGTGGTCCTTCTGCTGGCCGTTTATTTCCGGCTCTCGGTGCTTGTCTATGTCTGGATCTTGCCCGCTCTGTTGGGGCAGCCGTTTCTGCGCCTCTATCTGCTGGCCGAGCATGGTCGCTGTCCGTTCGTCGCCAACATGCTGGAGAACACCAGGACCACGTTGACCAACTGGCTGGTCCGCAAGCTGGCGTGGAACATGCCGTTCCATGCCGAGCATCATGCCTATCCCGGCGTGCCGTTTCATCAACTGCCGCGGTTTCATGCGCTGATCGAGCGGCATCTCAAGGTGGTCGAGCCCGGCTATGTCAGCTTCCACGAAAAGTACATCGACACGCTGCGTTGACGATGGCCGGCCTCAGCCGGTCTGGCTGTGCAGCGCTCGGGATTTCAATAGACGCTGGATCTCGGCGGCCGTTGACGGCACGCCGATCAGATAGCCCTGCGCCTCTGTACAGCCATTGCCGCGCAGGATGTCGAGTTGCACCTCGGTCTCGACCCCCTCGGCGGTGACAGTGATGCCAAGCTCGGCGCCCAGCCCGATGACGGTGCGAACGATCGCCGCGGCGTCACGATTGCCCAGGTCGTGGATGAACGAACGATCGATCTTGATCTTGTCGACAGGAAAACGCCTGAGATAGCCGAGCGAGGAATAGCCGATGCCGAAATCGTCCAGCGCGATGCGGATGCCGAGTTCGCGCAACTGCCGCAGCGTCCTCAGCACCGCCTCGCTTTCGTCCATCAGCACGGTTTCGGTGATTTCAAGCTCCAACCGATCGGCTGGCACGCCGGAGAAGGCCAGCGCCGAGATGACGCTGCGGGCGAAGCTGCCGCTTTTAAGTTGCACGGCCGAGACATTGACCGCGACGCGCAGGCCGGCGGGCCAGTGTGCCGCCGCCGTGCAGGCTTTCCTCAGCGCCCATTCGCCAAGCGGCACGATCAATCCGGTGTCTTCGGCGACCGGAATGAAGCTGTCCGGCGCCACCGTGCCGCGTGTCGGCGAATGCCAGCGCATCAAGGCTTCGGCGCCGACGATCTCCCCGGATGCGATGTTCATGATGGGCTGGAAGTCGAGGTCGAACTCCTGGCGCGGCAGCGCGGTCTCAAGGTCGACCTCCAGCGCACGCCGTGCCTGTACCATAGCGTCCATTCCGGGTTCGAAGAACCGATACTGATTGCGCCCTTCGCTCTTCGCCCGGTAAAGCGCCGTATCGGCGTTCCTCAGCAGCGTGTCGGCATCTCCACCGTCGTCGGGGAAAACCGCGATGCCCAGGCTGATGCCGACATGCATCTCGCGGCTCTTGTCGCGGAACGGTTTTCCGATTGTCTCGACGATGCGCTTCGCGAGTTTTTCTGCATTGGCAATGCCCTTGAAGTTGAACTGGATGATGACGAATTCGTCGCCGCCGAAACGGGCGACGACGTCGGTTTCGTTGTGCAGGCAGCGCTGCAGCCTCTCGGCCACACTCTTCAACAGCCAGTCGCCGGCCGGATGTCCCCAGGTGTCGTTGACCGCCTTGAAGCGATCGAGATCGAGCGAAAAGATTGCCAGCGGCGTGACCGCCGTGGCTTCCAGCGCCAGGTCGAGCCGTTCGCGAAACATCGAGCGGTTGGGCAATCCCGTCAGCGTATCGTGATGCGCAAGATGGGTCATGCGCTCTTCGGTGCGGCGACGTTCTGTGACGTCGTCGAAGGTCACTACCCAGCCGCCGCCGTTCATCGGCCGGCGTGTGACCAGAACCGTCCTGCCGTCGGTAAGATGCCGGTAGGCCGAGTGCATTTTTGCCGCCGTCAGGCAGGCTTCGGTCTTGGCGACTTCGCTGTCGACGTCGATCTCCGTATAGATGCCGAGTTCCAGCAATCGTTCGAGCGCCTCGCGGTGCGTCGTTCCAAGCGGGAAGTCTGCCGCGGTGACATTGTAGAGTTCAAGAAAACGCCGGTTGCGCACGATCATCTTGCCGTCGGCGCCGTACATCAGCAGGCCTTGCGACATGTTGGCAAGCGCTGCGTCGAAGCGGCGGTGCTGCTCCTTCAGATCCTCTTGCGCGCGGCGCTGCTCGGTGATGTCCTCGTAGATCGAGACCCAGCCGCCCAGAGCCAGAGGGCGGTGCGAGATGCTGACGATGCGGCCGTCCGACAGTGTTTCTTCGTAGGTCGAGGGCTTTGCCTGATCGATATAGGGCTTGCGGATGGCGTAGAGTTCGTCGGCGGTTTGCGAGGCGATGCCGATATCGACGCTGTGGCGCAGAATGTCGAGGAACCGGATGCCGGGCCTTATGACGCTGGCTTCGAGGCAAAAGATGTTCAGGTAGTTGCCGTTGCAGATGATCATCCGCTCGTCGGCGTCGAACATGCACAGGCCGTGCGACATGTTCTCGACCGCAGCCGAAAAGCGTTGGTTCTGCTCGCGCAGTTCGTCTTCCATGTGGCGGGAGCGGTCCATGCCTTCGGCCTCCCGTTTCGGGATGGTCGAACCATCCTTGGCATCAGCGACGGGCATGAGCGCGCCTGCGGACCGTGATCGAACGCGCTATTGTGGCCGCCGCCGGTTAATTTAGCGTTTTAATGCCTGTCGCCCAAAAGTGACCTCGGTTTTGGGGGAACGACATGCATAAAAACAAAGACCTAAAGCGCGTCGCATGAATCCGTTTCAGCGCGACGCGCTTTAGGTCTTTGTTT
>NZ_RZTC01000129.1:0-15707 GCF_004023165.1 Mesorhizobium sp. M7A.F.Ca.MR.176.00.0.0
CCCCTTATAGGGACGGGGAGAGGGGCGCTCGCATCGACGGTTTCGCCAATCACCAGCGTTGCAAGAAAAGCGCCGAGATTGCGGCCAGCCCCCTTCTCTCCGTCCCTATACGGGGAGAAGTGCCCGGCAGGGTGATGAGGGGCGGCGCCGACTTCGGCAATCGATCTGAAGCCTCGATAGAGCCCCATCCGATCACATCGCGATTAGCCGGCTCTGGTGAGTGAGGAGAAAAAGATGACCTTCGACTGGCCAACCGCGCTTCCGCTGATCTTCGCCGGCCTGATGGGCCTCGCCATCCTGATCTACGTCATTCTCGACGGTTTCGATCTCGGCATCGGCATTCTGTTCGCGGCAGCCGAGGATGCTGAACTGGACACGATGATCGCCGCCATCGGCCCGTTCTGGGACGCCAACGAAACCTGGCTGGTGCTGGCCGTCGGCCTGCTGCTGGTCGCCTTCCCGCTGGCGCATGGCGTCATCCTGACGGCGCTCTACATTCCGGTCTTCGTGCTTTTGCTCGGGCTGATCCTGCGCGGCGTCGCCTTCGATTTCCGCGCCAAGGTGCCAGCTGGCCGCAAGCATCGCTGGAACCGTATTTTCTTCCTGGGTTCGCTCATCGCCTCGCTGGCGCAGGGCTATATGCTGGGCGTCTATGTGCTCGGGCTCGATGTCGGCCTCGGCGGCACGGCGTTCGGCGTGCTGGTGGCGTTCTGCCTTGCCGCCGCCTACGCGGCGATGGGCGCCGCCTGGGTGATCTACAAGACCGAAGGCGAATTGCAGAAGAAAGCGGTGCGCTGGCTGCGCACCGCGCTGGTGCTGACCGCGCTCGGCATGGCGGCGGTGTCGCTGGCGACGCCCTTCGCCAGCCCGCGCATCTTCGACAAATGGTTCGTCTGGCCGGAAATGCTTTATCTGTCGCCGCTGCCGATCCTGTCGGCGCTTTTGTTCCTGTGGCTGTGGCGGCAGACCTTCCATCTGCCGAAGCCCGACGACCGCCATTCGCTGATGCCGTTCCTGACGCTGGCCGCCATCTTCGCGCTCGGCTTTGCCGGTCTCGCCTGGTCGTTCTACCCGTTCGTGGTGCCCGATCGCCTGACCATCTGGCAGGCGGCTTCCGCGCCGGAGAGCCTGGCCATCATCCTCGCCGGCACCGTGGTCGTGCTGCCGGTCATCATCTTCTATTCGTTCTATGCCTACCGGGTGTTCGGCGGCAAGGCGACGGATCTGACGTATGATTGACCTGCCGATGCAGGCGCGAGGCACCCCTCTCTGGCCTGCCGGGCAGAGGGGGGTGCTGTCCCGCCGACGCCTCCTCAATAAAGCCGACTCAATTGCTCGCCGACAGCACCAGCACCGGCTTGTCGCTGTAGAGCGCCGGGAACAGTGCCTTCAAATTCGCCACCTTGGGCAGGTCGTTGTAGACGATGTAGGGATAGGTCGGGTTCAGCGTCAGAAAATCCTGATGGTAATTCTCGGCCGGATAGAAGGTCTTGCCGGTTTCCAGCGTAGTGACGATCGGCTCCGGGAACACCTTGGCCTGGTCGAGCTGGGCGATGTAGCTTTGCGCGATCTTCTTCTGTGCATCGTTTTCGGCGAAGATCGTCGAGCGGTATTGCGTGCCGGAGTCCGGACCCTGGAAATTCAGCTGGGTCGGGTTGTGGGCGACCGAGAAATAGACCTGCAGCAGCTGGCCATAGGTCACCTTCGATGGATCGTAGGTGATCTCGACGGATTCGGCATGCCCGGTGCGGCCTGAGCCGACCGTCTCGTAGACGGCGGTGTCCTTGTCGCCGCCGGAGTAGCCGGAGACGGCCCTGGTGACGCCCTTGACGTGCTGGAAGACGCCCTGCACGCCCCAGAAACAACCGCCGGCGAAGATCGCCTTTTCAGTGCCGGCGGCCGCCTTCTCGTCGATTGCCGGCGGCGGGATCTTCACCGCGTCCTCGGCCGAAACCGCCGGTGTCAGCCAGAAGGCGGCGCCAGCGGCGGCAAGTGCAAGCGCGGCGAGGGCGCCTTTGACAAAGCCGAGCGAACGGTTTGAAATCTTGATGTTGGTCATGGTTGCACTCCTCGTGGCTTCCATAGGGATCAGTCTATTGCATCAAATAGTGCGGCGCGACGCACATTCGCGTGCGCCGAATGCGGAATCTTACCGTCAGCGCTGCCCCTCACTGTCCTGCCGGACATCTCTCCCCGTAAAACGGGGAGAGAGCGACTGACCGCGACGCTGGCGTTTCTACCTGCAACACCGATGATTGGCGAAACCGTCGATGAGCGCCCCTCTCCCCGTCACTATACGGGGAGAGGATGCCGGCAGGCAGGTGATGGGCAGCGCCAAGGGCCGCCCTTGTGAATGAACGGCTGAGACGCGGCAGAACTAGTTGGCCGGAGCCATCGCATCCGTTGCCGGTTTCATCGCATCCGTCGCCGGCTTCATGGCGTCGGCGGCCGGCTTCATGGAATTGGTTTCCATCGGATCGGCCGGCTTCATTGCATCGTTTGCAGGCTTCATCGCATCCGCGGCAGGCTTCATCGCATCCGCGGCCGGTTTCATGGCATCTGCAGCCGGCTTCATCGCGTTGGTCGCGTCGTCGGCGCGAGCGATGCCGCCGGCAAACAGCGCCGTCGAGCACAAAGCGAGAGCGAGCGCCGGCAGCGTCAGGCGGGAAATGGTCATGATGATCTCCTTGGGTTGGTCGTGAAGGCGCGCCCTCTTGGCGGCCGTGCTATGCGGCGCCGCTCCATGCGGCGTTGCGCAATCTCTTGTTGAAGCGTGATCTAGTTTGTCGCGGCGGCCAGGATCGGTCCGCCACCGGGCGACTGCACGAGCACGGCGGTGCTCAGGCCGCCGGATGCGGCGGGCAGCGGATACGTCGTGGCCGCGCCGGTCCAGCCGCCGAGTTTTTCGAGCGCGTGCACGACATTGGCGTGCGGCAAGGTGCGGCCGGTGTTTTCGCCGCGCGACACCGGCACCTCGACGACGCCCTTGGCATAGTGCACCAGCCAGACATCGGCGTGGCCGCCAGGTACGGCGCCGGCGCCGATGCTGATCTTGCCGCCATCGAGCGACAATGCCGGGCCGCTCGTCCGGCCGCTCACCGAGATCAGCTTTTCGATCTCGCCAGGTGCGGCGCCGACGACATCGGCATGGCCGTTGACCACCACTTGCGGCGTGAACGGCCCGTCATGACCGAGCGCCGGCTCGTAATTGACCTGGCGCCGGGTGAATTCCTGTTTTCCGAAAATGTCCTTCCAGCCGAGATAGTCCCAGTAGGTGACGTTGAACGACAGCGCCAGCACGCCGGGCTGGTCCTTGACCCTGATCAGATTGGCGTTGGCCGGCGGGCAGGACGAGCAGCCCTGGCTGGTGAACAGCTCGACCACGCTGAGCGGCTGGGCGGCGGCCGCACCGAGCGATGCCGCCAGCGCAAGCGATGAGAGGCTGGACACTGTGACGAACTTGCGGGACATCGGCTTGCTCCGTGGGCGGCGGCGCCTGAATGCACCGCTGATATCCCCACTTCGCCGCTGTCGGCGCCTTCGTTACAGCGCTCACCGGTTTGTGATCGCTAGCGTTCTTCCTTCTCCCGCAAGGGGAGAAGGCAAGAAGAGCAGCTTCTACTGCGTCAGCCGCGTGTTGTTGGGCCGCTTGTTGAAGTCGCACTTGCCGGTGACGTTGTAGAAGAAGTCGGCGTTGCTGACGGGCGCCGGGACCTTGTTGCCGCCGTCTTCCCAGGCCTGGTAGGCTGTCGATCCACAAGGAACGAGGCCAAAGATATCGACGATTTGGCCGGTCGCCATTTCGGCCGGGGGGATGTCCTTGCTTGTCGAGCTATAGAGCCGGTTGGACGTGGCCGGATCGTTCGAATAGAGGTTTTGCGGATTGCCAGATGGGACGTTCATCTGCAGATAGAGGCCAGCCATCTGGCTGACGTCGATTGAGGCACCGGCGGTGTTGCCGGCAGCCATCGTGTCGACGCAGTAATATTTCGTGCCAAACTGGTCGGTGTTCAGCGTCACCCCGTCAGGCGCCTTTTTGCCGACCTTGCAAACCTGCGTTTGGGCCACCGTGGCGACGCCCAGACTGTCGATCTTGCTGACGGTGGTGGTGCCGTACCCTTTGGGATCCGTGCCCCCGCCGTATTTGTAATCGATCGTCATCAGAGGCTTGCCCTCCTTCGCACCGAACATCGTGCCGTAGAGCGTCATTGTCTTGTTCCAGTAGCCCGACACCCCGGTGACCTTGAAGGTCGCCTCCACCAAAGCTGGCGCCTTGTTCACCGCCGACGTGACGCCGATCGCCACCGTGGGGATACTGGCGATCTGCATGAACACGGTCTTCATGGCGAAACTCGCCGAGGCCTGCGCGGTGGCGGTGCCGTTGGCGCTGACGTCGAAGCTGTTCAAGGTCGCGGTGCCCTGTCCGCCGTTTTCTCTGTAGGTATCCTGCAGCACCAACTGACGCTGCGGTTTCGTCGAGGCCGTGTCCATCGTGGTGATCGACAGGATCGCGGCGTCGAGTGCCGCCTGCTCGGTCGACCTGGTCTGGACCGCGGAGGTGTAGTCGACGGAAAAGCCGACCGCGGTGATCAGCGGTATCATGGCGAGAACAAGTATCGGTGCGAACGAGCCGCTCCGCGACTCGATAAAACTGCCTGCAAGCCCCCGCATGCCTTCGTCCTTACATCAGATATTTCCCTCCGCTAACATGCCGATCACAAATTATGCTCTAACGCGTGTGGTTAAAATTTATCTATTTTTCGAGGAATCCGGGGGAAAAGGCGACAAGCGCCCGCACCGCTTGCCTCGGCAGCCGCCTGCTCTGCCTTCCCGGCAGCGGCCGTACGGCTTGCCAGGCAACGGGCCGGGTCACATGTGCGGCGGCAGCCTGCCGCTTGCTCGGGCAAGCCACCCCTGCTAAACGCGCGCCATGAGCACGCCCCTCGACCACATCCGCAATTTCTCCATCGTCGCGCATATCGACCATGGCAAATCCACGCTTGCCGACAGGCTGATCCAGCTGACCGGTGGGCTGGAGCTGCGCGACATGAAGGAGCAGGTGCTGGACTCGATGGACATCGAGCGCGAGCGCGGCATCACCATCAAGGCGCAGACGGTGCGGCTGAAGTACCGCGCCAACAATGGCGAGGACTATATCCTCAACCTGATCGACACGCCCGGACACGTCGACTTCGCCTATGAAGTGTCGCGTTCGCTAGCCGCCTGCGAAGGTTCGCTGCTGGTGGTAGACGCCTCCCAGGGCGTCGAGGCGCAGACGCTGGCCAATGTCTACCAGGCCATCGACAACAACCACGAGATCGTCGTGGTGCTGAACAAGGTCGACCTGCCGGCCGCCGAGCCCGAGCGCATCCGCGAGCAGGTCGAGGAGGTGATCGGCATCGACGCCTCCAACGCCGTTCTGATCTCGGCCAAGACCGGCCTTGGCATTCCCGACGTGCTGGAGGCCATCGTCCACCAATTGCCGCCGCCGCGCGAAGGCGACGCGTCGGCCCCGTTGAAGGCGATGCTGGTCGACTCCTGGTACGACGCCTATCTCGGCGTCATCGTGCTGGTGCGCGTCATCGACGGCGTGCTGAAAAAGGGCCAGACCATCCGCATGATGGGCACCGGCGCCAAGCACCTGGTCGAGCGCACCGGCGTGTTCACGCCGGCCCGCATCAATGTCGACGAGCTCGGCCCCGGCGAATTCGGCTTCTTCACCGGCTCGATCAAGGAGGTGGCCGACACCCGCGTCGGCGACACCATCACAGAGGACAAGCGCACCACGGCCAAGGCGCTGCCCGGCTTCAAACCGGCGCAGCCGGTGGTGTTCTGCGGCCTGTTCCCGGTCGACGCCGCCGATTTCGAGGATCTGCGCGCCGCGGTCGGCAAGCTGCGCCTCAACGACGCCAGCTTCTCCTTTGAAATGGAAACCAGCGCCGCACTCGGCTTCGGCTATCGCTGCGGCTTCCTTGGCCTCCTACATCTGGAAATCATCCAGGAGCGGCTGGAGCGCGAGTTCAACCTCGACCTGATCGCCACGGCACCGAGCGTCGTCTACCGGCTGGCTCTGACCGACGGCTCGATGAAGGAATTGCACAACCCGGCCGACATGCCCGACGTGGTGAAGATCTCGGCGATCGAGGAGCCATGGATCCGCGCCACCATCCTGACGCCCGACGACTATCTCGGCGGCATCCTGAAACTTTGCCAGGACCGGCGCGGCATCCAGGCCGACCTCTCCTATGTCGGCAAGCGCGCCATGCTGATCTACGATCTGCCGCTCAACGAAGTCGTCTTCGACTTCTACGACCGGCTGAAGTCGATCTCCAAGGGCTACGCCTCCTTCGACTATCACCTGACCGACTACAAGGAGGGCGACCTGGTAAAAATGTCGATCCTGGTCAATGAGGAGCCGGTCGACGCGCTCTCCATGCTGGTGCACCGCACGGCGGCGGAAAAGCGCGGAAGGCAGATGTGCGAGAAGCTGAAGGAGCTGATCCCGAACCATCTGTTCAAGATTCCGATCCAGGCCGCCATCGGCGGCAAGGTCATTGCGCGGGAAACCATCTCGGCGCTGCGCAAGGACGTCACCGCCAAATGCTACGGCGGCGACGTCTCGCGCAAACGCAAGCTGCTGGACAAGCAGAAAGAAGGCAAGAAGCGGATGCGGCAGTTCGGCAAGGTGGATATTCCGCAGGAGGCGTTTATCCAGGCGCTTAAGATGGGCGACTAAGCGGTTCGGCCTTCGGCCGAACGCATCGACCCGGTTGGTCGATGCGAGCACAAGCCCGGGTGGGAGCTGCCGGAGGCAGCGCGCACCCTGCCAGCGCGGCGGTGGAGCTGCACGATTGGGATCAAGCCATCGGTGCCGCGCCGCGGCGCTCGAGCGCGGTCTTGCGGATGATTTCCGCGATCTCCGGGCTGCTGCTACACAGCATCTGGAAATCCGCCGCGTGCAGCGACAGGAGGGAGACCGCTGTCGCGGCGTTGACGGTCGCCGAACGCGGTTCGCCGCTGATCAGCGCCATCTCGCCAAAGAAGGAGCCAGGGCCAAGCTCCACCGGGTTCGGCGTCGCGACGCTGACGCGCCCCTCCACGACGAAGAACATCCGATCCCCGGTCTCGCCACTGCGGCAGATCACGGCGCCCGCCGGCAAGTTGCGAGGTCTTAGCGCGCGCACGATCTCGACCAGCACGGCCGGGCCGAGCTTCTCAAACAAGGGCACGCCGGCGACCAATTGCCAATTGCGGACGAAATCCTCGCGACGGATTTCCTGATAGAAGCCGGAGGCAAGAATGCCGGCCCAGAGCGCGAAGATGCCGATGCCAGTCATCATGACCGCCCCGGCAAGGACGCGGCCGGCGAAGGTTTGCGGAATGTGGTCGCCATAGCCGGTGGTGGACAGCGTGACCACCGCCCACCACATTGCCTCGGGGATGCTGCCGAACTTTTCCGGTTGGATGTCGCGCTCGATGACATAGGCGGCGAGTGCGACACCAAACAGAACGACGCCGAAGAGCGTGGTGACGCCGATCAGGTTGCGCGCTTCGTTGGCCAGCACCCTGCCCAGCACCGGGAAGAAGGTCGAGTCGCGCAGCGGTTTCAGCAGCCAGACACCACAGTAGAGGCTCCAGTCGGGCGTGCCGCCGAGCAGAAATGCGGCGAGTGGAACCAAAACCGCGAGCACATCGATGGCGATTGCCGGCGTCCTGTCCCGAAGGTCTCCCGCCCGGTGCTTGAGCAGCGTCGCGGCCATCTGCAGAAGATAGGCGCCCCAAATGACCGCGAGCAGTGCGGTCAGAGCCAGTCTGCTTCGTCCGGACAGGTTCGGTGTCGTGAGCGCAGCCACCACCAGAAGCCCAGGGGCAGCCAGCACCGCGTTGAGCGGCGCGTAAATTCTCAGGAAAGGCAGTACCGACATTCTGTGCCCACGAGCGGCTACTATTTGCCAAAGTAGGCTGCCTTCAAGGCAAGCGTAAAGGTGCTTGCTGCGATCCGCCGATATCGGTTCTCGGGCAAGGCTGACTTTGTCAACTGCGGACGCGCTGCGGACCGCTCTCTCGACAGTCTCTGCCTTCACGCCTTGTCGATTTCGGGCTGACACTGGAGCCGCGTCGGGAAGTCAAACAGGTGAGAGCGCCTCGCCATCGGCGAGCATTGGATCAGACACCGTCCTGCGGTATCCTCGAGCCAGCTTGGGGAGACATCAAATGCGCACCACTTTAGACACCATCGCCGCGATCGGCCTCGCCATCGGCGGTGCCTTCGGCCTAGCCGGCACCTTCGTCGCCAGCGCCCCGCTGCGCGAAACGCTCTGGACGATCGACGGCGTGGCACTCGTGGTGGCGACCGCCCTGCTGACCATGAAATATCAGCGGTTGGGCAATGACTGCATAGCTGCCGGCTTCCTGACCTTCCTCGCCGGCGAGACCCTGCTGCTGGCGGGCAATGCGGCAGGACTGGAGGCCAGCGTGCCCTCCTATGTCGGCGGCATCTCGCTGTGGGCGGCGGCACTGGTCATGGTCAGCGCGCCGAAGACTTTCGCCCTGTGGATGCGGCTCACCGCGCTGGTGGCTGCCGTGCTGTTTGTCATCTCGGCTTGCATGATCCTCTGGGGCGCGCCCTTGCTGCCAACCTCGGCGCCGCTGCCCGCCGCCGGCTATCCGTTCCTGGTGCTGACCTTTGTTGGCTGGATCTGGACGTTGCTGAGGGCGGAACGGTGAGCCTTTGTCCGCTTCCGTACCAAACGTCCGACCTGGTTGATCCGGCATCGCCGGAACGGTAAAAAATCCGGGCGGCGGACCTTATCAGGTCGCCAGTGGCCGGCGCGGGCTCAGGCAACTGCCTCACCGGCATTCGCGCCGGCCATTTCCAACCCGCACATGATCGCAGCGATCCACCGGCCTGCGCCGCACTTGAAGGGGCGCCGACGCCTCAAGACTCGATCCAAACCTTCTCGAAATGCTGCTCCAGCGCCTGGTGCTGTTCGCAGCCTTCGACACCCTTGCGATACGTCCGGTAGACCGAGCGCCAGTAGGGTTGGATGATGATGCCTGAGTCACGCAGAATCTGCTCGATCTTGGCCATGATCTCCTTGCGCGCCTTGGCGTCCGGCGTCGCCAGCGCCTTGTCGAGCAGCGTGTCGAATTCGGGGTTGGCGTAGGCGCTTTCGTTCCAGGCGGCGCCCGATTTATACGCCAGCGCCAGCACCTGGACGCCGAGCGGGCGGCCGAGCCATTCGGTGCAGGAGAAGGGATATTTGCTCCAGTCGTTCCAGAAGGTGGCGGCCGGCAGCACGGTGCGCTTGATCTTGAGGCCGGCCTCGCGCATCTGCGCGCCGATGGCGTCGCCGGTGCTTTTTTGCCATTCGACATCGACGGAGATGAGCTCGAATTCGTGGTCGGCCTTGCCGGCCTCGGCGAGCAGCTTCTTCGACTGCTCGACGTCGCGCCTGGCCGGGCCGATATCGGCATATTCGGGGTGCATGGGGCCGACATGGTGGTTGTCGGCGGGCTTGCCGCGGCCGCCGAGGCCGAGCGCCAGCACGGCGGAATTGTCGACGGCGAGCTGGGCGGCGCGGCGCACCTTGACGTCGTCATAGGGCGCGTTGGCGACATTGAAGCGGGCGACGATGGTCGAGCCGGTGGCGATCTCGGAATTCATCAGCCCCATCTGCTCGGTCTGCGAGACGGCGTCGGAAGCGGTCTCGTGGTCGGTGTCAATCTCGCCGGATTCGAAGGCCGACAGCATGGCGTTGGGGTCGGAGCCGTAGTCGACCCATTTGATGCCGTCGAGATGGAATTCGCCCTTCCACCAGGGTTTTTCCTTGCGCTTCACCTCGGCGCCCGTCTCGGCATCCCAGCTGACCAGCTCGCAGGGGCCGGTGGTGATGGCAAGCGCCTTCATGGGGTCGCCATCGCCCTCATAGGAGCGGTGCATGATCAGCGCCGGATAGTCGGCCATGCCGGCGATCAGCGAGATGTCTGACTTGGGCAGATTGAGCTTGATGGTGAAGTCGTCGACCTTGGCGATGCCGCCGTCGACGACCTTCTTGGTGTCGGCATTGACCAGCGCGCCCATGCGCGCGGCGACCGAATTGCCGGGCACCGAGGCATCGCACCAGCGGGTGAGGTTGTGAATGACATCATCGGCGTTGAAGGCATCGCCATTCGACCAGGATATGCCCTTGCGCACATGCAGGGTCAGCGTCCTGGCGTCGTCGCTCGCCTCCCAGCTTTCGAGCAGCCAGGGTTCGAAGGAGAAGTCGGTGTTCCAGCGCACCAGATATTCGTTGCAGTGGCGGGCGATGTTGGACATCTCGACGCCGTCGAAGGTGCGCGGGTCCTTGAAGCCCTTGACGTTCATGGCGACGCGCAGGACGCCGCCTTTCTTCGGTTCTGCCGCGCGGGCAGGGGTCGTGCTGAGCCCGGCCAGCGCCACCGCGCCGGCGGCGCTGACACCGAGCCCGGCCATCAGCGCCAGATATTCGCGGCGGTTGATGCCGCCGGCCTTGAAGTCCTCGGCGACGGGTTTGGCTTGCGGGTGGAGTTTGCGGTCGGTCAGCATGAATTTCATCGTCGTTCCCCTGTTGTTGATGCATGCCGCCCAAAAGTGCCCAGCGGTTTTGGGACAACGGCATGCACAGAAAAATCGCCCCGGCCGATCGACGGACGCGGGGGCGGACGCGACCGCCGGGGCGCCGTTGCCTGAGCGGGAATGATAGAGCGGGGTGACGCTAGGGAGTGTTCGGGAATCCGCAGTGATTGTGCGGGGTTCCGCAGGGGGATTCGGCAGTGCGCTTATGCTTTGCAGCCGCGCTGGGAGGAGATGTGCCAACGGCGCGGCGCAATCTCCCTCCTTGAGGGGAGATGGCCGGCAGGCCAGAGGGGGTCGGTACGACGGGACTCGACCTCCTACTTTCAAAAAGATGATGCTAGCGCTCTACGCGCGACGACCCCCTCTGTCGCCTTCGGCGACATCTCCCCCTCAAGGGGGAGATTAGCGTTCCACCGTCGGCCACTCACCTCGGCCCAGCGCGCCGACCGCACCAACAATCCGCGCAAACGCCGCCGCCGCCGCCGGCACCGTCCTGCGTGCGCGCAGGAAGCTGTGCACCAGCCTCGGTTCCTCGTGCCACCAGGCCTTGCCGCCGGCGGCCACAATGCGGTCGCGGTAGGTCTCGCCATCCGACGACAGCGGGTCGCATTGCGCCGTGACGATCACCGTCGGCGGCAGGCCGGAGAAATCGGTGTCGCGCAGCGGCGAGAAGGTCGGGTCGTCGGGCGATTGCCGCCTGGCCGAGCGGACGTCGCGGTAGAAGGCGATGTCGGCCACGGATAGCAGCGGCGCCTCGGCGTGTTCGACATAGGAGCCTGCGGTCTCGTCGCCGCCGAGTTCGGGATAGATCAGCACTTGCCCGACCGCAGCTCTGATATGGCGGCGCGTCGCCTGCGCCACGGCGGCAGCGAGATTGCCGCCAGCGCTTTCGCCACACAGGACCAGCGGCAGGCCTGATGTGGCCGCCGCCCATTCGAAGGCGGCGACGGCATCGTCGAAGGCGGCGGGGTGGACGTGCTCCGGGGCCAGCCGGTAGTCGACCGACAGCAGGTCGAAACCGGTGCCGGCGCAGAGCTCGGCGCAAATGTCGTCATGGCTTTCCAGCCCGCCGAGGATGAAGCCGCCGCCGTGGTAGTAGATCACCATCGCCTTGGCGGCCTTGCCGGCAAGCCGGTAAAGGCGGATCGGGATGCCGCGGCCGGCGGCGGCGATCAGGCCATCGCTGGCCTTGACGCCTGGCGGGCGGCCCTGGTGGAAGGCGCGGCTCATATGGTCATAGACGGCGCGCTGCTTGTCGATCGGCAGGCCGAGGATTTCGGGCGGATACCAGCCGTTGACGGCGTCGATATAGGCCCAAAGGGCCGGGTCGAGCCGTGTTTCGTAGGGGCCGCGCGTCATAGGTCGGCGTAGAGCGCGGCCGCGTTGTCGAAGGAGAAGCGCAGCGGCACCGAGCCCTCGACCTGCCAGGCGGTGACGGTCTCGCCGGCCAGCAGCCGGCAGGCGCCATCGGTATCGGTGACGGCGCCGCCATAGAGCCGGTTGGCGAGGTTGAGGATGCCGGTCTGGTGCATGGCCGCGCTGCCGCTGCCGCAGGCATCCTTGACCAGCAGCACGCGAAAGCCCTTGGCCACCGCATCCTTGACCGACGCGTCGATGCAGGCCTCGGTCCAGACACCTGATATGACCAACCATTCGATGCCTGAAGACTTGATGTCGCGCGCCGCCGGCCCGGTGCGGAAGGCGCTGGCCTCGGCCTTGATCAGCAGCGCCTCGCCGTTGATCGGCGCCACCTCACGGCAGATCTCGGTCAGCGGATCGCTCTTGTCGGAGAAGGCCGACTTGCCGTCCGCACCGAGCGGATGAAACGGCCGGTCCTGGCTGTCGAGATCGACGATGTAGGCCCAGTGGTAAAGCGGCACATGGTTGCCCCGCGCCGCCGCCTGCAAGCGCTGGACGTTGGCGAGGATGCTGCTAAAGCCCTCGACCAGGTAGCGGGGGTCCTGCCGGTGCTCTTCCTGCAGGTCGATGAAGATCGCGGCCACGGTGCCGGGTTCGATGGCGATGGGGGTTTTCATGCGGATGCGCCTTGGTTGTGGGCGGGCGACACCGCTCTGTTTAGCGAGCTGGCGCAAGCAGCGGTGATTGGCCGGCGCCTCCCAACCTTCGTCATCCACGGGCGGAGCAGGAGCGAAGCTCCGTCGCGGAGACCCGAGGATCCATGCCGTGACGTTGATCGAATGGTGCAGCGGTGCAGAACTTGTACCGTTGCGGTGCATAGAGGTCGCGGCATGGATCCCTTGGGCTGCGAAGCAGCTCCAGGGGTCTGCGCCGCGTCGCTGCGCTCCTTGCTCCGCCCTAGGATGACGAAGCGATGGAAGGCTGCGACAGCAGCGAAGGCTCGCGATCCGGCGCCGGTGTACGAAACCGCCCTCAAACCTGCGTCTCCAGAAACTCGTCCTCATAAGGAAAGCGCGACAGAAGCTCTGTACCCGTCTCGGTGATCAGGATCTCGTCCTCCAGCTTGACGCCCTCGCGGCCGCCCTTTTCGCCAATATAGCTTTCCACGCTCACCACCATGCCTGGCACGATATGGCCGTCGCGGCCATAGGTCTCGTAATCCATGGCATGCGCGATGAACGGCGTTTCGCCATGCATGCCGACGCCGTGCATGACCGAGGTGTAGCGCTGGTCTACGAAACGGTCCGGGATTTTCCACGCCTTCTCGGCAATCTCGCGGAACGCCATGCCGGGTTTGACGATCGAAATGTTGTGCTGAACCTGGTCGTGCGCCATGCGGTAGAGCGACTTCTGGTAAGGCGTCGGCTTGCCCGGCCCGCAGCGGAAGGTGCGCGAGAAATCCGAATAATAGCCGTAGCAGCCGATCGTGTCGGTATCGAGCGCCAAGAGTTCGCCGGGCCGGATCTTGCGGCCGCTGGCCTCGTTGAACCACGGATTGGTACGCTGGCCCGATGTCAGCAGCCGCGTCTCGATGAACTCGCCGCCCTGGCGGATGACCTCGCCATACATGATGGCGAACAGTTCGTTTTCGGAGACGCCGGGCTTGATCGCCTCGCGCACCGCATAGACGGCGGCCTCGGCGCCGGCCATCGACACCTGCAGGCATTTGACTTCCTCGGGCGTCTTGACCGCGCGCACCGCCAGGATCTCGCCCTGGCAGTCGCGAACCTCGCAGCCGCGCTTTTCAAGCGCCAGCGCCTGCAGATGGCTGCAGCGGTCGAGGCCGAGCTTCATCGAGCCACCGCCATGCTGCTTCAGAAGCTCGGCGATCTCGTCGGCGAAGGGACCGGCGGTCTCGTCGTCGCGACCCGACACCGACGACCAGACCAGCTTGGAAGGCCGCGCCTCGTCGATCGTGTCGAGCACCATCGAGACATGATAGCTCTGCGGGTATTCGAACAGCACGATCGGCCCTTCGGTCGGGATAAAGAAATAGCGGGTCGAGTTGCGCAGGAAATAGCCGAACATGTTCCGCGAGCCGGTGGCGTAGCGCTGGTTGTACGGATCGAACAGCACCACGCCGCCATAGCCGGCCTTGCGCATCCAGCCGCGCAGCTTCGCCAGCCGGCCCTTGCGCAGGGCGTCGGCATCGATGAAGGACGGCTCGGTGTCCGACAGCCACATGCCGCCGGCCGGATCGGCCGCGGCCGGGTGGCGCATGCGGTCCTTGAAGTCCACGTCCTCGGTGCTGTCGGGGTCAAATACGACGATGCTCATGGGGGTACGGCCTTGGCTGGGTTGCGAGGTCGGAGCATGGCGCAGGCGGGGCGGATGGATTGTGCGGAAAACCGCGTTTGTTGTGCGGGATGCCGCTGGCTAATCGGTTACGTCGCGATCCTTGGCGCCCCCCTCTGCCCTGCCGGGCATCTCCCCCTCAAGGGGGGAGATTGGCAGTTTCGATGCCGCCATTCTTCTCTGCAACATCTGAGATTAGCGAAAGCAGAGATGCAGTCCGATCTCCCCCCTTGAGGGGGAGATGTCCGGCAGGACAGAGGGGGGCGCTGTCCCGCCAACGTCACACCCGTCAGGGAGCGACACCTAATGCCGTCTCGCCCGCTTCGGCGGATGCCCATGCTCTTCGCGAAACGCCCGGGCAAAACTCGACATCGACGCAAACCCACACGCCAGCGCCACGTCGCGCACGGCGAGCGTCGAATGCGCCAAAAGGTCGGCGGCGCGCTTCAACCTTAGGCGCCGGTAATAACCATTGGGCGAGATGGCGAGTTCGGAGCGGAAGGAGCGTTCGAGCTTGTCGGAGGAGACGCCGAGCTTCGCGGTCAGCTCGGCCATGCCGAGCCGCTCTTCGACAGCGTCCTCCATGATAGCGATGGCCGACAACACCAGTTCGTTCTGGACGCCGGTGCGCAGCCGCAAGGGCATCATCTTGCGGTCGATGCTGGAACGCAGCTGGCTGTGCACGAACCATTCGGCGACGCCGGCGGCAAGCTCGGCGCCGTAATCGCGGGTGATGATCTCCAGCATCATGTCGAGGCTGCCGACGCCGCCGGCCGAAGTGAAGCGCTTGCGGTCGATGACATAGAGGTCGCGCCTGAGCTCGATGTTGGGGAAGGCTTCGGTGAAGGCGGCCTGGCTGGTCCAGTGCAAGGTGCAGGCATGGCCGTCGAGCAGGCCGGCGCGGGCGAGGAAGAACGCCGCATCCGCCACCGCGCCGATATGGGCGCCATTGCGCAGGCTCTTGCGGATCCAGTGTGCTGCGTCCTCGGCGACGAGGTGATCGGCATCGCCGCCCGAGCAGACGACGATGCGGTCGACCTTGGGCGCGTCCTCGGCGTAAAAACCCGGCTGGATGACGACGCCGTTCGAGGCCTCGACCGAGCCTTTCGTGCCACCGACGATGATCCAGCGATAGCATTCTCTTTTCGCCAGGACATTGGCGGCACGCAGCGGCTCGATGACCGAGCTGAACGCCATCATCGGAAAGCCGGGGAAGACCAGCACCGCGAAGGTGAGGGGAGTGTCGGTGGGTTTGGGTGGGGCGTGTGTAGCCATGGGGCGCTACATTTCGGGCAGATGGGGTGCGGGGTCAATTGGGCTGATGCTTGAACCTGGAACGTCAGCGCCGCCCCTCACCTGCCTGCCGGCATCCTCTCCCCGTAAACGGGGCGAG